>DATFVU010000200.1:0-2987 GCA_035260145.1 Candidatus Polarisedimenticolia bacterium
TCGCCGCTCCGTCCTGGCCGGCGCCTCGGGGACGTCCCTGGCGTTCGGGCTCGGGCACATCGACGGGACCGCCCCTCCGAACGCACCGGGAAACTGCGTCCTGGCGGGACACCGCGACGGAGAGATGGCGTTCCTGGAAAGAGTCCGGCGGGGCGACGTCCTGCGCCTGCGCACGGCCGGCGCCTCGGGCGACTACGTGGTCGACGGCATCCGCGTGGTGGCCCGCAGCGACATCTCTCCCCTGCGGGGAGCGGACGCCGACCGCCTGACGCTCGTCACCTGCTATCCGTTCGGGGGGCTTCTTCGCTCCCCCTGGCGGTACGTCGTGACGGCCGCCCGCTCGATTACGGATCCGTGATCGACGGCACCCCGCCGATCCCAACATTATTTGAAGTGCGTCCGCTCGCGCCTATATTGACCCGTGGACTTCTGGACGGGCGCATGCGAATGGACTGTTTCGGGTTGGCAAAGAACCACCCTCGGCTGTCTGTCGGGCTCGCAGCGACTTTCGCCTGCCTGCTCGCCTGCGCGGCGGCAGCGGCCGAAGATCAAGAGCGACCGGCCACTTCTTCCAGCGGCGGGACCGGACGGCTCGAGGGAACGGTTGCCGTCGGACCGGAGCTCTCTTCCAGAAGGATGCGCTTCAGCCTCTACCCCGACCCGGCGCAGCCCGCGACCGCCCGGCCCCGGCAGGGGCATGGGGAGGAGTTGCAGAATGTCGTCATCTACTTCGAGCCCTCCCCCTCCCTGTCCGCCACGGTCCCCGCGAGGCCGGATCGGCCCGTGATGCGGCAGGAAGGCCTGGCTTTCGTTCCCCACGTGCTGGCGGTCTCCAGGGGGACGACGGTCGACTTTCCCAACGGAGACGGGATCTTCCACAACGTCTTCTCGCTGTCGAAGGCCGCCGAGTTCGACCTGGGCCGCTATCCCATGGGGTCGACCAAGTCCGTGCGCTTCGACAAGCCGGGCATCGTCAAGGTCTTCTGCCACATCCACTCGGACATGAGCGGCGTCATCCTCGTCCTGGACAGTCCCTACTTCGCCGTTCCGGATGCGCGGGGGCAGTACACCATCCCGGGCGTGCCGCCCGGGGAGTACACCGTGGTGGGATGGCACGAGCGCGCCAGGCCGCTCAGGAGGACCATCCGGATCCAGCCGGGCCGGACGGCGGTCGCCGATTTCAACATCCCGATCACGGAGCCTGCATCGAGTGACTGATTCACCCTGGTCGCGAATGCGGTCGGCCAGCCTGTCCACGAAGCTCATCCTGTTCAGCGCCCTGCTTACGGCCCTGGCGGTCGCCGTGGCTTTCGTGGCGCTGAGCCTCGAGCTGCGCAAGAACACGAAGCGCCTCCTGGCGCAGACCCTTTCGCAGCATCAGCGCATGCTCCTCGAGGTGCAAAGGCGCGGCCTGGAGGAGCTGCTGCGCGTCTCCACTCTGATGTCCGAGAGTCCCACCCTGCGCGCCGCCATGGAGACGTATCGCTCGGAGCTGGCGCCGAACGCGCATCCTCGCAACGACCTGATCGCGACCATCCAGACGGAGGCCGAGAAGATCGCGGGTGGCATGGGACGCGACCTGCTGATCGTGACCGATCGCGACGGGCGGGTCCTGGCGGTCGGCGGGCGCCCCGAGGATCGGCCGGGCGTCGGCGAGGACCTGTCCACGCGCGCCATCGTCCGCAACGCCCTGTCGCAGGACGGCCCGGTCGGCAGCGGGAACTTCTCGGTGCTGCGCCTCCGGGGGCGGTATTTCCAGGTCGGCTGCGTGCCGATCGTCCTGCAGGGGTTCATCATCGGCTCGCTGACCCTGGGGGATCGCGTGGACCAGGAGTTCGTCGAGCGCCTGCATCGGTCGTTCGACAGCGAGATCGTCGTCACCGCGGGCGGAACCGTCGTTGGCTCGACGCTGCCAGCACCCCCGGCCCTCGATGAAACGCAAAGCACCGGTGCCATGGAATCGGGCGAGGTCCCGGTGGTGTCGCTCGGAGAGAACGATTACGTCGCCGCCCCGCTGACCCTCGGGCGGGACGAGGACGGACATCCCGTCACCTTGCACCTGCTGCATTCCCTGACGCGGGCGCTCGAGGAGCCGAACCGCTCCCTTCTCACCACCCTCCTCGGCTACGGCTCGCTGGTCGTCATGGTGGCGGGGCTGTCCGCCTCGGTGGTGGGCCGGTCGGTGCTGAGGCCGCTCGAGCGGTTCGTGGCCTTCATGCGGGCCTCGGCCGACAGCGGCGACCGCAGCCGGCGCTTCGACGCGTCGGAGGCCGGCGCCGAAGTGCGCGTCCTGAGCGACACCTTTGATGGCCTGATGGATTCGCTGCGCCGCCACGAGGAGCGGCTGCTGCAGGGCGCCCGCGAGGATCTGAATCGCCTGGAGCGCCTGAAAGAATCGGAGAAGCTCGCGGCCCTCGGTCGCCTCCTTTCCGGAGCGGCGCACGAGATCAACAACCCGCTCACGGGCGTGGTCGGAAACATCGAGATTCTACTGGCCCGGGAGGGGCTCGACGAGCCCCTGCGCGCCCGGCTCGAGACGATTCGCAAGGAGGGCCGGAGGATCGTCGCACTGGTGCGCAACCTGCTGAAGGTCGCGCACCGCGACAGCGGCCAGCGGGCCATAGTGGACCTCAATCAGATCGCGCGCGACACGGCGGCCCTGCGGCGCCACGATTTCGAGAAGGCGGGCATGCGCATCGTGCTGGACCTGGCGCCCGCTCCCGTCCGTCTTTCCGCCAGCGAGCTCGAGATTCAGCAAGTCATTCTGAACATCGTCAACAACGCCTACGACGCTCTGCGCGGGATGAAGGGCCGGCCGATGCTCACGATCCGCACGGCCGGGACCGAGGATCACGCGACCGTCGTCATCACCGACAACGGCCCCGGGATGGAGGACCCGTCGCAGGTCTTCGAGCACTTCTACACCACCAAGCCGGTGGGTCAGGGGACCGGCCTCGGCCTCAGCATCTCGAAGGCGATCGTCGAGA
>DATFVU010000201.1:0-5586 GCA_035260145.1 Candidatus Polarisedimenticolia bacterium
AAGACCCCGCCGAGCCTCGAGGTGATATGCGGCACGGACGGCCGGGAGGACGTGGCCTGCTTCGGCTCGGCGTTCGACCTCCTGCAGCAACCGGTGGCCAGGCTGCTGTTCACGAGCGGAGGAGGCCAGTTTCTCTGCACGGGTTGGCTGGTCGCCGGCTCGAATAGCAATACGCTCATCACCAACAACCACTGCTTCAGCACGCAGTCGGAGACCAACACGCTGCAGGCACTGTTCAACTACCAGCGAACAACTTGTGGTGGTTCGACGAACGCCACCACCTCCAGCTATGCGGGGGGCACCTTCCTGAAGACGAACTCCGTCAACCGGAAGGGCAAGAGGGGCGGCCTCGACTACACCCTCTGCACCCTTCAGGGGAACCCGGAGGCCACGTGGGGAAAGCTGACCGCCTCGACCCGGACCGCGGCCCAGGGCGATCCCATCTACTTCATCCAGCACCCGGCGGGCAACGTGAAGGAGGTCGGCTACTGGGAGGATGCCGCCCATACCCTGCGTTGCGACGTGGACACCATCAACCAGTCGTACGGCCAGGCGGCTCTCGGCAGCCAGACCGGCTACGCCTGCGACAGCGAGGGCGGATCGTCGGGATCGCCGATTGTCGATGCCGGGGCGCAGAACCACGTCATCGCGCTGCACCACTTCGGAGGCGTGAATAACAATCCCTGCCTGAACTCGGGGACTCAGATGTCGAAGATCTGCGCCGACGCGGGCTCGCTTCTGGCCTGCGTCAGCAACTAGATCACCGCCGCGGCCCCGAGCCGGCCGCAGAATTTCCGGAATCCGCTTTCCGCCCGGCCTGAATTTTTTTTCGCGGCGGAGTGGAAAGACGTCGCGGTTCGTGGCAAGGTAGGTGTACGCCCGATCCGCGCAGTCGATCTCCCGATCGACGGGTGTCCGCTTCACTGAACGGGCGAAGACCGCCGTCCCTCACTCTGCCCGTTTCCGGATTCGGCGGCGGAAGACTGGTGCCCCCCGGGTGTGGTTGACCCGGGGACCGCGCCCGAATCACTTCCCTGCTGGAGGCTCGCGATGTCCATTCAGGTCCTCCTTGCCGATGACCATCAGATGATGCGGCAGGGACTGAAGGCCTTGCTGGAGCGTGAAGGAATCACGGTGGTCGGAGAGACCGCAGATGGTCGCGAGGCCGTCCTCCTGTCCCAGACGCACAATCCCGATATCGCGGTTATCGATATTTCCATGCGCGTCCTGAACGGTCCGGACGCGGCCCGCGAGATCAGGCGTCTCTCTCCGCGCACCAAGGTCGTGATTCTGACGGCGAGCGCCGAGGACCCCAATGTCCTCGACGCGCTGCGCAGCGGAGTGAGCGGCTACATCCTGAAGACCCAGGCCGCGGAGGAACTCGTGCTGGCGATCCGCGATGTGATGCGCGGGTGCGTCTACCTGAGCCCCTCCGTGTCGCGGGCGGTGGTGGACGCGTTTCGCTCCGGCACCGATCTGCCGCGCGATCCGCTCAGCCCGCGCGAAAGGCAGGTCCTTCGGCTCGTGGCGGAGGGATTGTCGACGAAGGAAATCGCGACCCTTCTCGAGCTGAGCGTCAGGACCACGGAAGCGCATCGCAGGCAGATCCGATCCAAACTGAACATCCACGAAACCGCGAGCCTGGTTCGCTACGCCATTCGCCGACGTCTGGTCGAGTTCTGACGCATCGGCTTGACGCTCGCGCAAAACCCCGGGTAATCAGAGGCACGTGGATCTGCGTAGGGTAAATCTCCCCCGCTCGTCCGGGCGCGTCCATTCATGGGTTTCACCGATTTCCTCCCCGGGTTCCGCCGGGTATAAACGCGCGACACCGTGAGCCTCCGTCCGAAAGGCGCGCGACGCGCGAGAGAGAAAGGAGGAATTTCCCGGGACGAGGTCACGGACCAGTGTGAATCCAAACCCGGTTTAAAGGGAACTCGATAACCACGAAAGGAGGAATCGAATGCGCAAGAAAGTGATTCTCATGGCGGTTCTCGCTGCGAGCATGCTCATCCTGGTCGGCCATCTTCAGGCCGCCGATCAGGTCCGCAAGCAGTTCACCATCCCGGCCACGTTCGCCGCGATGATCGAGACCACGGCGTGCAGCGCTTCCCCGGGCCCTCAGGTCACGGTGCAGGGAACCCTCACCCCGGTCGGCTTGAACGCCGAAGTGCTCTTCACCAACGGAGCGCCCGGCCACGAGGAGAAGACTCCCGTGAGCCAGGAGGTGTTTCCGGCGAACCAGGCCATCGGCATCCCCCAGCAGTCCGTCGTGGGGCCGGTGAGCGAAAACCCCTACATCTGGCTCCAGCTCACGGATGAGAAGGGGAAGGCTCTGACCAGCGAGATCTTCCTGGGGCGCTGCGACCAGGCTCAGTTCAACCCCACCGCCACGATCGAGCTTCCGGTGTCGGCTCTGGCGCAGGTCTCGGCGAGCTCCTGCGACAGCAGCGCCGCCGTCAGGCTGGACGGCCAGGTGGAGGCGCAGCCGATCAGCGCGAAGCTGATCTTCAGGAACACCAACACGGCCGGACGTCCGTCGGCGATCGTGGAAAGCGCCGTCTCTCTGACGCTGATCCCCGTCGCTCAGACGTACCCCCTGCCCCAGCAGGAGTTCGCGGGCGGCGCCACCGCCAACCCGATGATCTCCCTGCAGTTCCGGCAGGATAACGGCCAGGCGGTCGGTTCCGAGTATCGCCTCGGTCGTTGCCAGGGGCTCGTGAACTAGGCTTCTGGAAATGTGGCCGGCGGCCGGCGCTGTGGATCGGGCTGACGTTTACTGGCCGCCGGCCACATGTAGTTTCCAGACGCGTGGATTTGGGCGTCCCCCCCTGTGCACACATCCATCGTGGGACAGTAGGTGCCGAGCTTCAGTGGCCGGCCGGTGTAGCCTCCGGAGTCGGGTCCGGTGCGGCGGGGGCCGGTGTGCCGGGGGCGGTCCCGCCGGGTGTCGGCGACACGGTGCCCCCGAATGAGGCGCCGGGCTTCGCGGCCGCGGGTGCGCCCGGGCGGGCCGACGGCGCGGGGAGCGTGGCGTCGATCCAGTGGAGCGCGTCGGCCAGGACGGTGAAGAACCCGTCGCGCACCTCGTGAAATTGGCGGTCGCCGCCGACGACCGGGACGAACCGATGGGGACCGCGAGGGGCCTTGGCAAGGACGTCGGCGGTCGACTGGGTGTCGAGGGTCCCCTTCATCAGGACCGTCGGGATCAGCGGCATGCGACGCAGCTCGGCCTCGACGTCGAACCTTTCGTCCGACTGGGCCTCCATTCTCAACTGAATCCCGACGCGGAATCTGTTGGCGCCGTCCTTGTCGGGCGCTATCAGGACGGCCCCGCGCGCCGTCGGCGAGCCGATGCGGTTCAGGACGTAAGGGACCATCTCGGCCCCCCAGGCAAAGCCGATCAGGATCACCGGCGATTCCTTCGTGCGGCCCGACCGCTCGTTCGCGAAGTCGCGGAACTGGGCGAGGTCGGTCGCCATATCCGGCCCGGAAATGACGTCCTTAAAGTAGACCTGGCTGTCGAGGCCGATCACCAGGCGGCCGGTCGAGGCCAGAAACGAGGCGGTGTCCTGCTGCAGCGGGCGCCAGCCGAACTCCCCGGAGAAGAAGACGACCGGCGTTCCCCTGGCCTCCCCCTGCGGGGCGTAGAGATACGTCAGGAGCCGCGGATTCAGATCGGTCTTGAAGATTTTCTGCTCGGGGGTCTGCCTGACGACGGCGGCCCGCGACGGCGGGCCCGTCAGGAAAAGCATGGCCCAGGCAAGGGCCGCGAACGTCCTCCATCGGGCGCCGTGGCTGCGTCGGCTCATTGAGAGTCCCTGCCGGGCCGCGGGCGGCGCTACGGGTAGATCCCGCGGATGCGCGTCGCCTCGGCGACGCGGCCGACGGCCAGGATGTAGGCCGCGGTGCGCATGTCCACGTCGAACTTTCGAGCGATCGCCAGGACCTCGTTGAAGGCGCGCGTCATCACCTTCTCGAGGTGGTGGTTCACCTGGTTCTCCTCCCAGAAGAACGCCTGCAGCGACTGGACCCATTCGAAGTAGGAGACGGTGACGCCGCCGGCGTTGGCCAGGATGTCCGGAATCTGGAAGACGCCGCTTTTGTGCAGGATCTGATCGGCACCCGGCGTGGTCGGCCCGTTCGCCGCCTCGGCGACGATCTTGGCGCGGATGCGTGGGGCGTTTTCCATGGTGATCTGGTTCTCCAGCGCCGCCGGAACCAGGACGTCGCACTCGAGCTCCAGAAGCTTCTCGTTGCTGATCGGCTCGGCGCCCTGAAAGCCGCGCAGCGATCCGGTCGAGCTCTTGTGCGCGTTCACCGCCTTGATGTCGAGACCCTTCGGGTTGTGGATGCCGCCGGCGCTGTCGGACGCGGCGATGATCATGCCGCCGTCCTCGCTCAGGAGGCGCGCCGCGATGCTGCCGGCGTTCCCGAACCCCTGCACCGCCACGCGCGCCCCCTTCAGCGGGATCTTCTTCTCGCGGCAGGCCTCGCGGATGACGAACTGGCAGCCGCGCGCCGTCGCCTCGTTCCGCCCCTGCGAGCCGCCGATCGGCAGCGGCTTTCCGGTCACGACGCCGAGCTGCGTCGACCCGACCGTCATGGAATAGGTGTCCATGATCCAGGCCATGGTCTGCGCGTTGGTGTAGACGTCGGGCGCCGGTATGTCCTTCTCGGGGCCGATGATCACGCTGATCTCGGAGGCGTAGCGCCTGGTCATTCCCTCCAGCTCGTGCTGCGACATCTTCTTGGGGTCGCAGACCACTCCCCCCTTGCCGCCGCCGTACGGGATGTTCACCGTGGCGCACTTCCAGGTCATCCAGGAGGCAAGCGCCTTGACCTCGTCCAGGGTGACGCTGGGATGGTAGCGGATGCCGCCCTTGGCGGGACCGCGGGCCAGGCTGTGCTGCACCCGATACCCCTCGAACACCTTGATCGATCCGTCATCCATCTTGGTCGGGATCGAGACGATGAGCTGGCGCTTCGGCTTCCGGAGGACATCGCGCAGCCAGGACTCGAGCTTCAGGTATTCCGCGGCGTTGTCGAACTGTTGCTGCGCGATCGCGAACGGGTTAAGGGTCTCCTTAACCAGCACACTGTCCATGGCGCCATGCCTCCCTTGGGTCGTGAATCTGATGAATGGCTGGGAACGTATGTGCTTTTATCATAAGAATGCCATGAAATCCACACGCGCCGGGCCTCGCGGGCCGGCGCGCTGCCGGCCCGCGGCGCGCTAGATTCGCATGGGCAGGATCGGCTGGTCGTCGATCGGCTCGCCGGGCAGGGCCCGAAGCGTGCCGCCGTACAGGTAGTCGCGCGTGTTCTCGAGGATGAGCTGCGGATCGACGCGCCGGCGCGCCTCGCCCGTCTCGATGGCGGCGCGGGCCACGGCGGCGGCGACCTCCGGCGCGCCCCGGAAGTCGAGGGCCCGGGGCATGATGTAGTCGGGCGACAGCTCGTAGTCGGGGACCAGGTCGGCGAGAGCGTGCGCCGCGGCGACTTTCATCTCGTCGTTGATGTTGCGCGCCGCCACGTCGAGGGCGCCGCGGAAGATCCCCGGGAAGGCGATGGCGTTGTTGATCT
>DATFVU010000202.1:0-6796 GCA_035260145.1 Candidatus Polarisedimenticolia bacterium
GACACTGGCAGCTCGAGGAGAACGCCTACAACGCCGACAAGGAAGTCATGCGCGCGCTGCGCCCGACCCGGCTGACCATGAGGTCGAGAGGACTGAAAGTTCCCCTGATCAAGATCTCGACGCCCTTCGACGAGGTCGGCGTGTTCTACGACGACTGGCGGCATCGCGACCGGACCAAGCAGCTGGTGCTGCACGAAGTCCCGACGCGCTTTCTGAATCCGACCGTGACCGAGGACGAGCTCGCGAAGGAGCAGCTGGAGGACCCGGAGTCGTTCGATCGCGAGTACCTGGCCAAGTGGGGCGCCGGCGGCGACCACAAGCCGTTCCCGCGGGATCTCGTCGAGGCCTGCACCGAGCGGGGGCGGATCGCCTGCCTGCCGGTCGCGGGGAAGGAGTACATCGCCCGCATCGATGCCGCCTTCAAGCGCGACACCTTCCCGCTCGGCATCGGGCACCTCGAGTCCGACCGGGTGGTCATCGATCTGATGCGCATCTGGAAGCCGGCGCCACATAGGCCTCTGAAGGACAAGGAGGTCGTCGGCGAGATCGTGCCGCTGCTGAAGATGTACGGCATCGACCGGGTGACCGGGGATCAGTTCTGCGACGTGCCGCTCAAGAGCGAGTTCGCCGGCCATGGGATCGGCTTCATCGAGAAGCCGGTGACCGAGTCGAGCAAGTATCTCGAATACAAGAACCTGGTGGCGGTCATGCGGGCGAAGCTCCTGTCGCTCCCCGACATGGAGGACATCCGCGCCGATCTGACGGGACTCGTCAAGCGGGGCCGCTATATCGGAGCGCCGAAGCTCCGGAACCGGCACGACGACATCTCGACGGTGATCCGCGGCATCGTCATCGATCTCCTGCCGTCGGTGCTGGGACACGTCGATCTCGGGGCCCTGAACGCTCCGGCCGCGCGCAGCGAGTACATGGAGAAGTACGACATCCGCCGGGGCCAGGACTTCGACCTGGGCGGTGACATCATGGAGGCGATCTACTGATGGCCGGCACACGAGCGGGGGCCCTGAAGGGCCGGGAGACCAGGCGGCGGATGCAGGAGGCCCGGGCACAGCGGAGCCTGATGCTGGTCGAAGCGAATCGGCAGGGCGGGCGGACGTTCGCCTCCGGTCTCAATGTCAATCTGCAGCGCATCGAGGAGGAGTACGTTCCGGCGCTGAAGACGCCGGCCCTGCGGGCGGATCTGTACCAGCGCATGGGGAACGATGCGAAGATCGCCGCCCAGCTGCGCGCCAGCATCCTGCCCCTGATCTCAGCCGTGCGCTGGAGTGTCGAGGGCGGCGATGAGGAAGCCCGCGATCTCGTGGCGGCGAACCTTTTGCGCCAGGGCGAGCGGGCCCTGTGGTGCGAGACCTCCTGGACGCAGCGGCTCCTCGAGATGCTCTCCTGCCTGCAGTACGGCTACGCCATCTTCGGCAAGACGCGGGAGATCGTCGACGGCCGCATGATCTTCCGCCGGCTGACCTATCTGCATCCGCGCACCCTGCGGGGCATCCTGGGGCCCTGGGAGTTCGATCCGAGCGGCTCCGACCTGGTCGCGATTCACAGGACCTACGATCTGCCGAACGGGAAGCCGGTCACCGACGAGCGGCTCCCCGTCGAGGACCTGTTCTTCGTGACCTGGTGGATGATGGGGGACAACTGGGAAGGCCTGCCGATCATCCGGGCGATGTACCGGGCCTACACCGAGAAGGATCTGCTCGCCAAGATCCAGCTCATCGACGCCCTCAACCGCGGCGTCGGCATTCCGAAGGCGAAGCTCGGCCCCAGTGACGGCAAGACCGATCGCGACGCGCTGCTGCAGATCGTCTCCGACCTGCGCCAGGGGGACAAGTCGCGGGCCTTCATCGTCGAGGGGCACGATCAGGAGATCGGCTTCCTGACCAGCCAGGGCGGCGTCACCGACACCGAGGCCCTGTTCGCCAGCCGCAACGCCGAGATCGCGACGGCGGCCGGGACGGACTTCATGCAGAGCGGCCAGACCGACAGCGGCAGCCGGGCCACGGCCTCGGTTCAGATGGTCTCCTACATGCAGCAGCTGGACGCCATCGTGCGCTGGCTGGAGGACCAGATCAATCACGGCGCCGGCTATATGCCCGGGCTCGTCGAGGAGCTCGTCGATGCGAACTTCGACGACGTAGAGGAATATCCGCGGCTGGTCGGCTCGCGCGTGTCGCCGACCGAGCAGCTCGACAACGTCCCGAACATCGTCGATGCGGTCAATCGCGGCGCCATCCTGCACGACCTGACCGTGGAGAACCACAACCGCAAGGCCCTCGGTCTCGAATCTCTCACGCAGCAGCAGTTCGACGACCTGAAGACGCAGCAGAGCTCCCAGGATCGCGGCGGCCGCCCCGACTCGCCCACGCCCCTGGACGTGGAGGAGCCGCGGGACGATGAGATGGGCCGCGCCTTCGGGCTGGCTGAAAAAAAAACCCCGGGCGCCAGCCGACCGAGGAAGAGCAGACCGTCCTATCCCTGGCTCGCATCGATGCGGAGCTGAAGACCTTCGAGTCCATGCTTCGATCCGCATTTTTGGAGTTCCAGGATAAGGAGATCGCCCGTATACAGCGCATGGTGGCCCAAGGACTTGACATCCGCAAGTTGTTGGGGGCATCATCCGACCAGATTTTTGGATTCCGCAGGCAGCTGAAGATGCGGGTCCTGACGATCATGGAACGAACGAGGAACTTCGCGAGATCTCAGGTGCAGGACGAGCTCGGCCGCCAAGCCGAGTAGAAGGACGCGCGCCGCCGCTTCGCCTAGCTAGCGGACCGGCCCGTAGGACATAGAGAAGGGGGTCGTGGCCCCACGAGGCCTCGGCCCCCTTTTTCTATGGCTCAGAAGCCCCCGCAGGGAAAAGACGCCTTCCCGGTCACGGATCAGGCCTTCCAGGTCCGCGCCGAAATCGACCTCGACGCCTTCTACCAGCGCCTCCTGAATGAGACCCGCCGCCTGGTCACCGACTACTCGCAGCAGGGCCTCGAGGGCAAGGCCCTCGCGGACAAGGTCGCGGCCGGCCTGAAGGAGCTCTCCCCGGGAGCCATCGACAACGCCGCCCGCTTCGAGACGGCCGAGGCCTTCAACCTCGGCCGCAACCTCGAGGCCCAGGTCCGCCAGGCCGAGATCGGCGAGGTCGTCAGGACCGAGATCCTGGACGAGAACACCTGCCCGCCCTGCCGTCGGCTCGATGGCAAGGTCGTCGAGCTGAACTCCGAGGAGTACTTCGAGCTGATGCCGCCGAATCTGTGCGACGGTCGCGAGCTCTGCCGCGGCTTCTACCTCTACAGGGCCGCCTGATGCCGGCCGCTCTCGAGCGCTGCGTGCAGCACGTCCTGTCCCGGCCCGACTTCGCGCCGCAGGAAGGGCGCACGGCCGAGGAGTCGGCCTACGCCATCTGCACAACCTCGACCGGACTGAGCGACGACCTGTCGGATGACGAGATCAAGATGCGGGTCGACAACGAGATCGCCCGCCAGAAGTTCGGAGGCACGACGCCCTACCGCAAGCGCATGGTGATCGCCAATCCGCTGGGCCGCTTCATCAATGGCGCCCAGGAAGGGAAGATGACGGTCGATCGCCTGAAAGCGCTGGCGCAGAACTTCAAGAAGTACCCGCGCCAGGTGCCGATCTTCCTCATGGGCGATCATGACTTCAACCTCGAGCGGCCGCCGGATGGCTGGGTCGAGGAGGCGAAGGTCAATCGCGACGGCCAGCTCGAGATCGAATCCAAGCTGCATGGCGAGGCGGTGCGCTGGGTCCTGAACGACCTGGTGCGCGGCGCCTCCATCGGGACGATCAAGGGCAAGAACTACAAGGGCGAGGAGATCGGCGAAGTCCTGCAGCACGTCCTGCTCACCAACAATCCGTTCGACAAGGGCACGAAGGTGTCCGTGTCACAGCTGAAGGGGGCCCCGCTTCTGTACTTCACGGCCCTCGACAAGGAGGCCGCCATGGCCGAGAAGGAAACCCCCGAAAAGCCCGACGTCGAACCGAACCCTCCGACCAACGAGGACATCAAGCAGCGCGACGAGGAGATCGTCCGCCTCAAGGCCGAGAACCTGGAGCTCAAGGACCGGCTCGACAACGCGACCGTCGACGAGGAGAAGCACGAGCTCGCGCTCCGGGTCGCGACCCTCGAGGAGAAGACCCTCGCCCAGGAGATCCGCGAGGTCGTCTTCAACATGCTGCGCCAGGGCCAGATCAAGCCGGCCTGGGCCGATGGCTACGCCAAGGGCGGGAACGCCGGGACCATCTCCTGGTTCAAGGCCTCGCGCTTCAAGGGCAATCTCGAGCTGCTGAAGTGGGCGGCGGAAAACAATCCGCCGCTCTACCGTACCGGCCAGGCGTTCACTCCGGGAATCCCGAAGGACAACGCGGCCACCTCTCTCACCGAGGACGACAAGGAGCTACTCCGAAAGCATGGCATCTCCCCCGAGCTCCATGCCTCCCTGCGTGAGGCCGGAAGTGCACAGGAACGATTCAAGGCCTACGAGGCCGCTGCGGCGGCCCAGAAGGCGCAGGAGAAGTAAATGGCGGCCCTTGGAGCGGCAGTCGACATCATCATGGATGCCCGCTGGCTGGTCGAGACCGAGATCAAGTCCAGCGGCACCCTGACCTTCTACCGTGGCGCGCTCGTCTCAATCGCCCTGGGCACCGGAACGGCCAAGCTCTCGCCGGCGGACGGCGACGAGTTCTACGGCATCTGCCTGGAACCGAAGTCGGCCGTGTCGGGTACCCTCATCAGGGTCGCCATCCGCGGCCTGTTCCTGATCGCCAACACTGCCTTCACCGACGCCAACCTCAACAAGCTGTTCGCCCAGGCGGGCGGTGGCACGGACAACCCGGCGGATCTGATTCTGCAGACGACCGGCACGGCCGGCGCCGCCGGGCGTCTGGTGGCCGTCAAAACCTCCGGCACCTCCGGGTGGCTGGACATTTCCGACCGTTCCACGGTCGCCAACGCCTAACGGGAGGCGACCATGGGCTATCCGATCAATCCGGAAATTCTCCAGAGCATCGTCCAGAAGGGTTTCTACGATGGTGTGGCCGCGGCCGAGAACGAGCGCCTGTTCCCGCGCATCTGCATGGACCAGACGCAGAAGGAACTGACCGAGCTCGACGTCAGCTTCGGATCGGTTCCCGAGCCGACGCAGTTCTCCGGCAAGTCGGCCGCGAAGCTGCGCGAGTACAAGGAGCTGAAGGACTACAAGCTCACCTGCACCCTGGTCGAGTGGGAGGACTCCGTCGACATGCCGCGGATCGTCCTGCAGAGCAATCCCGAGCAGGGCGCCCGAATCGCCAGCAACCTGGGGCAGAAGGTCAGCGTCTTTTACGACAAGCGCCTTCTGCAGCAGATGGCGAACAACCCCAACTCGTATGACGCGCAGGCCTGGTTCTCGACCACGCACAACGAGTCGGGGAGCAACCAGATCAACACGGCCTCGACCAACATCGCCGCGACGGCCACTCCGTTCACGCCCACCGGGACAGAGCTGGAAACATCCCTGACGGCCATGCTCGCCGGCCTCAAGAACCTGACCGATGATCAGGGAACCCCGGTCAACGAGGGCGTCAGCACCTTCACCGCGATCATCCCCCCGGATTTCGAATGGATCTTCAAGACCGTTCTCGATCCGAAGATGGCCGGCCAGGCGGTGGATGCGTCCGGCGTCACGGGACGCTTCCGCGGCATCGTGAACTACGTCGTCTCGGCCTACTGCACCAGCACCGGGTCGGTCGGCGGAACGGTGGATCGCTTCTACGTCGTGGCGAACAACACGATGTTCAAGCCGGCGACCCTGCGGCGGCTCGAGGACCAACAGCAGTGGGACATCAAGACGAACATCGGCGCCGCGAGCGCGGCCGACCCGTGGAATCACGGTCTGGCCATGTTCACGGGCTACTGTCCGTTCGAGATCTTCCCGTGGGACTGGAAGACAATTTTCCGTCAGGTCTACACGTAAACGAGCGAGGGGCCGGGGTTTTCACTGCGCACCCCGGCCCCGCAGTACCCGAGGACATGATGTGCCGACGATCGCGCTCAAGGTCCAGGGGAACGGAGCCTATCAGCAGATCCAGAACATCGTCGGCGCTTCATTCGCCTATCAGGCCGTGGACGACTCGGATGGCACGGGCCATGACAGCGACGCGACCTATGTCCGGCTGCGAAACATCGGCCCGGATACCGGGACCGTATCGTTCGTGGCGTTCCAGGGAATCAGCGGTTTCCTGCCGCAGAGCATCACGGTCAATGTCGTGGCCAAGCGGAATGCCGGGGGCAATCCTGAGATCGACATCGGACTCCAGCGTGCCGGCACCTTCGCTCTGTCGGGAGTCACTTTCCTCCCGGGAGCGGGCTATACGCTGGAATCGAGGATATTCGGCAGTAACGGTATCAACCCACTGACGGGCGCGGCCTGGGCGGTCGGTGACCTCGTGGGCGTTGAATTGTGCATCGTGACGGAGCCGGGCTCTGCGGGTTCGAACCGCATAACGCTTGTAAGTGGAAGCCTGGACTATGCTCCGTTGACGAACCGGCGCTCGAGGATTCCAAACATGCAGGTGACTCTTGCCTAGCGTAGCGGCCGGGAATCTCGTTGTGGACGGCTGGACGGTCAGGGATGCGATCAATATCGCGCCTCTGACCGGCATGCACGTCCCGGCGGATGTGACGCTCGACCTCGATAGGTTCACGGCGACGGGAGCGCGTGTTGATGCTTCTGAGATCGTGACTTGGACTGAGAAGGGATCGACCGGCTTCTATTATTTCTCCTTCACG
>DATFVU010000203.1:0-4957 GCA_035260145.1 Candidatus Polarisedimenticolia bacterium
CCGGGCGGGCGCTCGCGGCCGCGGGAACCGGGGCCGTGCCTGCCGCTTCGTGCGGGGCGCTGCCGCTCGACCTGCCGTTCTCGATGCGGCGCCTGATCGAGGGGTTGCGGCCGCGCGCGGTGTTGATCATGGAGACCGAGATCTGGCCCAACCTGCTTCGTCTCTGCGCCGAGCGCGGCGTGCCGGTGCTGCTCGTGAACGGACGGATCTCCACGCGCTCCTTCCCGCGCTATCGCGCCCTGCGCCCGTTTCTCCGCCGGATCCTGCAAGGCTTCGCATGCCTGGGCATGCAGTCGCGCGAGGACGCGGAGCGGATCGTGGATCTCGGGGGCGCCGCCGATCGCGTGCGCGTGACCGGCAATCTCAAGTTCGATCTCGAGCCGCCGCGAGTGGATCCGGGCCAGGTGCGCGCGAGGCTGGGTCTCCCGTCGGCCGCCCCTCTCTTCGTCGCCGGCAGCACCGCTCCGGGAGAAGAACGCCCCGTCCTGGCGGCCTTCCGCGCGCTGCGCCAGGCCGATGCACGGACCCGCCTGATCGTGGCGCCGAGGCATCCGGAGGACTTCGCCGCGGCCCTCAGGGCGGCCCGCGCCGCGGGCCATGCCGTCGTCGCCTGGAGCGACCTGGGCGGGAGACCGATCCCCATCGCCCCCGCCTGGGACGTTCTGATCGTCGACGCGCTGGGCGTTCTGCCCGAATTGTATGCCGCGGCCGATCTGGTGTTCGTGGGCGGAAGCCTGGTGCCGCGCGGCGGACAGAACGTGCTGGAGCCCGCGTCGCTGGGGAAGCCGGTGACGTTCGGTCCGCACATGCAGAACTTCCGCGCCGCCGCCGAGGCGCTGGTCGACGCGGGGGCCGGATTCGTGGCGCGCGACGGCGACGAGCTCGCCCGCTGTCTCCTGAGGCTCCTCGAAGACAGGGCCGGTTACCGCGTGGCCTCCACCATGGCGGCGCGCGTCGTGGAGGCGAATCGCGGAGCCCTTCCGAGGACGATGGCGATGATCGAGCAGACCCTCCTGGCGCCGGCGTCACCGGACAGGAGGGCCGTCGTCACGTGAGCGCCGAGGGTCTCTTCGAGTCGAGGGCCGCGCAGTCGCTCCTGTTCCTGCCGGGACTCGCCTTCCAGGCCGCCGTGTCCATGCGGAATGCGCTGTACGACGCGGGCCGACTTCCCTCCCACCGCCTGCCCTGCGTCGTGATCAGCATCGGCAACGTTACCGTCGGGGGGACCGGCAAGACGCCCCTCACGTCGCACGTCGCAGGGTTCCTCCGGGATTCCGGCTACCGGGTCGCCGTCGCGAGCCGGGGTTACCGGCGGCGGAACGCGGGTGCCCCCCTTCTGGTGTCGGACGGCCGGAGGATCCTCGCGGATGCGCTGTCCGCGGGGGACGAGCCCACCTTGATCGCGCGCGACAATCCCGCGGTCCCGGTCGCGGTCGGCGCGGACCGCGTGGCCGCGGCGCGCCTCCTTCTGAGCGCCGTCTCTCCCGAGGTCCTGCTGCTCGACGACGCGTTTCAGCACCGCCGGATCGCGCGCGATCTCGACATCGTGCTCGTGGACGGCCTCGACCCGTGGGGCAATGGTAGAATGCTGCCACGTGGCCCGTTGCGCGAACCGATCGCATCGATCCGGCGCGCCGATGCCTGCGTGGTGACCCGGACGAACGGGCGGACCCCGGACGGTCTGGCCGCCGCTCTCGAGCGCTTCAACCGCGATGTCGCGCTGTTTCACTGTCGGCTCGAGCCGCGGGCGTTCGTCAGGGCGGACGGTGAGTCGGTCGATCCCGGATCCCTGAAGGGGTTTTCGGCCTATGCCTTCTCCGGCATCGCGCGGCCGGAGCGCTTCGAGGATGATCTCCGGGGACTGGGCGTGCGGCTCGCGGGCTCCCGCCGCTTCGCCGATCATCACCCGTTCCGCCGCCGCGATCTCGAGGAGATCGCCCTCGAGGCGCGGCGCAGCGGCGCGCAGGTGCTTCTGACCACGGAGAAGGATATGGTCCGAATCGTCGAGTCGCCGGAGGGATCGCCCCCCCTGTACGCCCTGGCCATCGGGGCGAACTTTCCTCCCGGCCCGGGCCTGCCGTCGTGGCTTCTCGATCGGCTGTCCGCTCTGCGGCGCGGCCGGGGAGCGCCCGCATGACTCAGCCGACCCCGGGTCGCCGCTTTCCTCCCCTGCGCCGCATCCGGCACGCGCAGGAGACCCGCGGGCTGCGGCACGCGCTCTCCTACCTGTTCTGCCGCGCCTTGTTCGCGGCCCTCGCCCTCCTGCCGCGATCGTGGGGACAGGCGATCGGGCGGGGCTGCGGGCTGCTGTTCTACGGGATCTCGAAACGCCACCGGACGATCGCCCTGGCCAATCTCGACCTGGCCTTCGGCGATACGAAGACGCCGGCGGAGCGCGTCCGCCTGGCGCGCGCCTCGTTCGCCCACGCCGGCATGATCCTGGCCGACGCCGCTTACTTCCGTCGCGCGGCCCGGCAACCGATCGAGCGCCTGGCGATCTTCGAAGGTCTGGAGCACCTGCGCCAGGCCTCGGCGGCGGGCCGCGGGGTCCTGGTCTTCTCCGGGCACTTTGGGCACTGGGAGCTGGTGGCGCTCCTGCAGGCGCGGATCGGCGTGCCGTTCACCATGGTGGTGCGGCCTTTGGAGAACCGCCGGCTGAACGATTTTCTCTCCCGGACCCGCGCCCTGACCGGCAACGAGGTCATCGCCAAGTACGACGCGGCGCGCGGCGTGCTGCGCGCCCTGCGCCGGGGCCGGGCCGTCGCCCTGCTCATCGACCAGAACGTGCGCGGCGAAGGCGGCCTGTTCGTCGACTTCTTCGGAAAGCCGGCCTCCACCACGCCGTCGCTCGCCACGTTCGCCCTGAAGTGCGGCGCGCCCATGGTGCCTGTCTTCTCCTATCCGCGGCCCGACGGGCGCCTGCTGATCCGCTACGGCCCGCCGCTCAAGGCGGAGCGCTGCGGCGCCATCGCCGACGACATTCTCTCCATCACGCGACAGTGCACGGCTCTCCTGGAGGCGGAGATCCGTCGCCACCCGGAGTTCTGGTTGTGGATGCACAACCGCTGGCGCACCCGGCCTCCCGCGGCGCCCGGCCGCGCGCCGGACCGGGATGAGCCGGCACGCGGCGCTTTGGCCTCGGTGCCGTGAGCCGCCCCGCGATCTTTCTGGATCGGGACGGCACCATTTGCGAGGAGGTGGGGTACGTCAATCATCTCTCGCGAAGCCGTCTCCTGCCGAACAGCCTCGAGGCGGTCCGGCTCATCAATCAGGCGGGCCTGATGGCGATCGTGACCACCAACCAGTCGGGCGTGGCGCGCGGCTACTTCAGCCGCGATCTGGTCGAGGCCGTGCACGCGCAGCTGCGCGCCTTGCTGGCGCACGGCGGGGCGCGCCTCGACGATATCTATTACTGTCCGCATCACCCCAACGAGGGGGCGCCCCCCTGGTGCGCCGACTGCGAATGCCGCAAGCCGAAGCCGGGGATGATCCTGAAGGCGGCGCGCGAGCACGACGTCGATCTGTCGCGCTCGTACCTCGTCGGCGACGGTGTGGTCGACATCGAGGCGGGGGCCGCGGCGGGGATCTCCGGAGTCCTGGTCAAGACGGGATACGGCCGCGGACTGCTCGAGCACCAGCCGCACCGTTTCCGGACCCACCCGGCCTACGCCGCCGAGGACCTCCTGGACGCGGTGCGGTGGATCCTGGCCCGGAGGCGGCCGTGACTCCCCCGTCCACCACCCGCGAGCAGCTGCTCAAAGCCATCGACCGGATGGGCGGCATCAGCGTCCTGGTGATCGCCGATCTCGTCCTCGACGAATTCGAATATGGGGAGATCGACCGGATCTCCAGGGAGGCGCCTGTCCTCATCCTGACGCATCGCAGGACCGACCGGCTCCCGGGCGGAGGCGCCAACGCGGCGAACAACGTGGCGGCCCTCGACGGCCGGCCCGTCATCGTCGGCAGGGTCGGGGAGGACGAGGCCGGAGAGCGGCTGATCGCGCTTCTCAGGGAGCGCGGCGCGGACACGGCCCGCATCTGGCGCGACGCCGCGTACGTCACCCCTCTGAAGCGACGCGTTCTCGCAGGCAGCGCCCATTCCGTGAAGCAGCAGATCGTGCGCATCGACCGCGGCGGCGGGGCCCCCGTCAGCGCCGCCGGCTCACCCCTTCTGCCGTCGATTCAGGACGCCCTCACGCAGGCGCGCGGGGCCTTGATCTCGGACTACTCCCTGGGAATGCTGCACGCGGGAACGATCGGACCGGTCCTGGACGCGGTGCGGGCGTCGGGACGCCCGCTCACGGTGGACTCGCGATCGCAGATCCGACTGTTCAGGGGAGTCGCCGCCGCCACGCCCAATCTGCAGGAGGCCGAGTCCGCTCTCGGTGAGCGCGTCGGGGACGATCCGCAGAAGCTGGCGCGGGCCGGGACCGCCCTGCGCGAGGCGATCGATGCCGACACGATCCTGGTGACCCGGGGCAGCCAGGGGATGAGCGTGTTCACGCGCGACGCCGATCCCGCCCATTTGCGCGTCTACGGAACCGACGAGGTGGCCGACGTGACCGGCGCGGGCGATACCGTGGTCGGTGTGCTCACCCTGGCCCTGCTCGGCGGCGCCGGCCCTCTGGAGGCCGCGATGCTGGCGAACTACGCGGGAGGGATCGTGGTCATGAAGCGGGGCACGGCGACCGTGAGCCGCGAGGAGCTCCGGAGCGCGGTCCGCAGCGACCCCGCGCTTTCTCCGCCCCGCAATCGCGCGTGAGCCTCAGGCCCCGTCCGCCGCGCGGCCGCGTTCTGACGCTGAAGCGGCTGACCGGAGAGATCGCCCGCCTGCGCCGCCGGCCGCGCTCGCGCGTCGTCCTCGCCAACGGACTGTTCGACCTCCTGCACGTCGGTCACGTGAGGTACCTGAGGGCGGCGCGCCGCCTCGGGACGGTGCTGGTCGTGGCGGTGAACG
>DATFVU010000204.1:0-9400 GCA_035260145.1 Candidatus Polarisedimenticolia bacterium
AGGAACTTATAGAAGAAGAGCACCGCCAGGATGATGAGTGTCCAGAAAGCGATATTCTTCAGAAGCGTGTTCAACGGATTCGACTCCTTTGCGTAGGCCTAAATATAGACCGAAACGGTCCGTCTTTCAACGACAGCCTCCACCCGCTCGATCCGTCAGTTATTCGACGTAGGTCAGGAAGGGCAGGTTCCTGTACTTCCCCTGAAAGTCGAGGCCGTATCCCACCACCCATTTGTCGGGAACCTGGAACCCGACGTAATCAGGCTTGAAGTCGACCCTGCGGCGGTGCGGCTTGTCCAGCAGGGTGCAGACCTTGAGGGAGCGGGGCTGGTACAGCTGGATCTGCTCGCACAGGTACGCCAGCGTGACCCCGGTATCCAGGATGTCTTCCACGATGAGCAGGTGGGTCCCCTCGATGCGGAACGAGGAGGAGAAGCGCAACGAGGTCGAGAACACGATCTCGGTCAGGGAGTCCGAGCGGCGGGAGGCGATGCTCTCGACGAAGCCGATCTCCATCGGCAGGCGGATGTGCCGCGTCAGGTCGGCCAGGAAAATGAAGGCGCCCTTCAGGACCCCCAGGACGGAGAGGTCCTGGCCGGCGTATTCCCGGGTGATCTCCTTGCCCAGCGCCCTCAGGCGCTCGGCGATCTCGGTTTCGGAGTGGAGGACTTCGCTCGAGAGCTTCATCGTGGGGCCTTCTCCAGGACCAGGATCCGCCTGGTCGCGTCCGTGACCTTGAACCGATCGTCGATCTCGTGGTCCACCACCCAGGCGATGCGATCCCCCGACAGGACCAGGGGAATCCGGCCGCGCTCGTCGACCGGCACCTTCCTGTCGATCAGGAAAGACTTTACCTTGCGGGTCCCCGGAGCCCCGAGCGGCACGAAGCGATCCCCCGGCCGCCTCGGGCGGATCAGGAGGGGGCCCGGCAGGAGGTCGGCGTCGAGGAAGGCGCGCTCCCGCCCGGCCGCCTTCAGATCGGTCGACAGGGCATCGCGGGACACGACCGTCGCGCGCAGGCGCAGCCCGAAGCCGGGCAGGGCCACCTCACCCGGGACGGGGCAGAGCGCCTCGCGCGGCCAGGCCGTCCCGGTCCGGGCGAGGGCGCCCGATCCTTCCGTCTCGCCCTGACGGACGATGCGGAGCTGACCCGCCTGGACGTCCACCGCGGTGCCGTCGGGGAGCGAGACGTGTCCGCGGCGGCGCGGCCCGTCGAGCAGGTTCAGCGATTGCTCGACATGCTGAAGCGCGATGCGGCGCAGGTCGCCACGGGCCTCGGCGAGGGCCAGCCTCAGGATGCGGCGCCGCAGCGGCACCGGCAGTTCCTGAAGCTGTCGCGCCTGCAGCACGATGCTGTCGCCGCGGTGAGAGACGATCTGGCGGTACTTCGCCTCCGCCAGCTCCCCGAGGTAGTTGTCCTCGTCGCGCAGCAGCTCGGCGGCGTGCGCCAGGGCCTCGACGATGGCCGGGTTGAACTCGCGCTCCAGAAGAGGCAGGAGCTTCCGGCGAACCCGGTTGCGCGTCAGGGACAGGTCCAGGTTGGTGGCGTCGATCCGGTACGTCAGGCGCCTCTCCTTGAGATACGCGAGGAGGTCGCCGCGTCTCGTGTCGATGAGCGGGCGCACGATGAACCCGTCGACCACCGGGTAGGTTCCGGCCAGTCCGCGCGCCCCCGAGCCGCGCATGAGGCGCAGGAGAAAGCTCTCCGCCTGGTCGTCGCGCGTGTGCCCGAGCGCCACCTTGTGCGCCCCGATCTCACGCGCCGTCTCGATGAGAAAGCGGTGTCGCAGCTCGCGCGCCCTCGCCTCGCGCGACGACTGGCGCCCCTCGCCCGCCTGCCAGGCCCGAGGCCCGAGGTGTCCGACGGTCACGGGCAGCCGCAGCCGCACGGCCGCGCGGCGCACGAACTCCGCGTCGCGCGCCGAAGCCCGGCCGCGCCAGCCGTGGTCGAGGTGCGCCAGGTGCAGGTCGAGCTTCATCTCCGGCGCCAGGCGGTGCAGCAGGGAAAGGAGGGCCATCGAATCGGGCCCGCCCGACACGGCGACCAGCACCCTCTCTTGGGGTCGCAGCATGTCGTAGCGTGCGATGGTCCGCCGTACCTGTCGTTCGACGGACGCCGTGACATTTTTCATCGGACGATTGTGTGTGTGGAGCCCGACCACGGGTGGGCGGGCTCCTGGGGTATCTGGTAGCGGTGCAGGGATTCGAACCCCGGACTCCGCGGATATGAGCCGCGTGCTCTAACCATCTGAGCTACACCGCCTTGCGTCGCAATCGCTGATTCTATGGGACGCCTCGGGGAGTGTCAAGGACGGCGGATCGATCCCGAAAGTGGCCTATAATTCGCGCGGCTTCGACGGGGGACGCGCGTGAACCAGTGCAAAGAGTGCGCGGTTGGGGAAGACGAGGCGTTTCTCACGAAGTGTCCGATCTGCCACAAGATGGTCTGCGAGGATCACAAATTCGTACGCAGCGGCCGGATCTTCTGCTCGTCCTTCTGCGCGGCCTACTTCTTCCACGAGGAGGACGAGGATGATTGAGGAGGCCCGCTGATGGGCTTTCCCGTGGAGCGCCCGAGGCGCTTGCGGCGCAACGCATTGATCCGGGACCTGGTCCGGGAGACCGACCTGTCGGCCGGAGATCTGATCGAGCCGCTGTTCGTCTGCCCCGGAAAGAGGACGCGCCAGGAGATCCCGTCCATGCCGGGACAGTTCAATCTGTCGGTGGACGAGGCGGTGGCGGAGGCTCAGGAATGCCGCTCGCTGGGCGTCCCGGCGGTCCTCCTCTTCGGCATCCCGGCCGCCAAGGACTCCCGGGCCTCGGGAGCGTACGACGCCCACGGGATCGTCCAGGAAGCGGCGTCGGCCCTGAAGAAGGAGGTGCGCGACCTGCTGGTGATCGCCGACGTCTGCCTGTGCGAGTACACCGATCACGGGCATTGCGGCGTCGTTCAGGGGGAGGAGATCCTCAACGATCCGACTCTCGAGCTCCTGGCGAGGACGGCGGTGTCGCAGGCCCGGGCGGGGGCCGACATCGTGGCGCCCTCCGACATGATGGACGGGAGGGTCGCGGCGATCCGCAAGGCGCTGGACGCCGCCTCGCTGGAGCACGTTCCCATTCTCTCGTACGCCGCCAAGTACGCCTCGGCGTTCTACGGTCCGTTCCGGGAGGCGGCGCAGTCGGCGCCCAAGTTCGGCGACCGCCGCAGCCACCAGATGGATCCGGCGAACGCGCGTGAGGCGATCCGGGAGGTGCTCCTCGACATCGAGGAGGGGGCCGACCTGGTGATGGTCAAGCCGGCGCTTCCCTACCTCGACGTCATCTACCGGGTGCGCCAGGCGGTCAACGTGCCGGTCGCCGCCTATCACGTTTCGGGCGAGTATGCCATGCTGGTGGCCGCCGCGAGCCGGGGCTTCATCGATCGCGAGCGGGTCCTGCTCGAATCGCTCCACGCCATCCGCCGCGCCGGCGCCGATCTGATCGTCACATATTTCGCCAAGGAGGCGGCGCGCCTGCTCGCGAGGTGACCCGCCCCGGCGGCGTCGATCCTCACCCTCGGGCCACGTCCATCGATGGGCACACTGTCGCGAAACCTGTTCGATAAGGCCCGCCAGCTGATCCCCGGGGGCGTCAATTCGCCGGTGCGCGCCTTCAAGGCGGTGGGCGGCGACCCGCTGTTCTTCGCGCGCGGCTCGGGCGCCCTCCTGATCGACGTGGACGGCAACGAGTACATCGATTACGTCGGGTCGTGGGGGCCGTTGATCCTGGGCCACGCTCACCCCGACATCGTGCGCGAGGTGCAGGACGCGGCGCGGACCGGCACGTCGTTCGGCGCCCCGAACCCCCACGAGGTCGAGCTGGCGCGGCTGGTCGTGGAGGCGGTCCCCGGCGTCGAGAAAGTCCGCATGGTCAACTCGGGCACCGAGGCCACCCTGTCGGCGCTCCGCTTGGCGCGCGCCTGCACGGGGCGCGAGCTGATCGTGAAAATGGACGGCTGTTACCACGGTCACGCCGACTCGCTCCTGGTCAAGGCCGGCTCGGGGGTCGCGACGCTGGCCATTCCCGGCACGCCCGGAGTGCCGGCGCGGGTCGCGGAGCAGACCCTCGTGGTTCCGTACAATGACCTCGACGCCCTGTCGGCGCTCGTCAGGAGCCGCGGTCGCGAAATCGCCTGCGTCATCGTCGAGCCGGTGGCCGCCAACATGGGCGTGGTGCCGCCGCGTCCGGGCTACCTGGAGGGGCTGCGCGAGATCACGTCCCGCAACGGCATCCTCCTGATCTTCGACGAGGTGATCACCGGATTCCGCGTCGCCCTCGGCGGCGCGCAGGAGCGCTACCGGATCTCCCCCGACCTGACCACGCTCGGGAAGATCCTGGGCGGGGGGCTGCCGATCGGGGCGTACGGTGGGCGCGAGGAGATCATGGATCGCGTCGCCCCCGAGGGGGACGTCTACCAGGCGGGAACGCTGGCCGGGAACCCTCTGGTGATGCGGGCCGGCATCGCGATGCTCAAGGCCCTGCGCGCTCCGGGCGTGTACGACAGGCTCGAGACGTCGTCCGAGCGCCTGGCGACGGGCCTGATGAGCGCGGCCGAGGAGGCCGGAACGCCGGCGCGCTGCGCGCGGGTGGGCTCGCTCCTGACCCTGTTCTTCACCTCGCGCGATCCGTTCGATTGGAACAGCGTCTCGACGGCCGACACGCGGAAGTACGCGGCCTGGTTCCGTCGCATGCTCGAGCGCGGCGTCTATCTGGCGCCGTCGCAGTTCGAGGCGCTGTTCGTGTCGCTCGCCCACACCGACGAACAGATCGACAAGACGATCGCCATCGCGCGCGATTCCCTCAAGGGGATGCGCTGGGGGCCGGAGGCCTGATGTCGCCCGAGTTCATCTTCACGATGAAGGACCTGCGCAGGACGGTCCCGCCGAAGCGCGAGATCCTCAAGGGGATCTGGCTGTCGTTCTACGTCGGCGCCAAGATCGGCGTCATCGGGCCGAACGGGGCGGGAAAGTCGTCTCTTCTGAGGATCATGGCGGGAGAGGACAAGGAGTTCATGGGGGAGGCGTTTCCCGCCAAGGGGATCAGCGTGGGGTTCCTGCCGCAGGAGCCGCGGCTCGATCCCGGCAAGACGGTTCTCGGCAACGTGGAGGAGGGGGTGGCGGCCACGCGCGCCCTCCTGCATCGCTTCAATGAAATCAGCGAGAAGCTGTCCGAGCCCCTCGACGCAGACGAGATGGAGAAACTCCTGGAGAGCCAGGCCAAGGTGCAGGATCAGATCGACGCGGCGAACGCCTGGGAGCTCGATCGGACGCTCGAGATCGCCATGGACGCCCTGCGCTGCCCGCCTCCAGACGCCGACGTGAGCACGATCTCCGGCGGCGAGAGGCGGCGCGTGGCGCTCTGCCGCCTGCTTTTGCAGCGCCCCGATCTGCTGCTCCTGGACGAGCCGACGAACCACCTGGACGCCGAGTCGGTCGCCTGGCTGGAGCGTTTCCTGAAGGATTATCCGGGCACGGTGGTGGCCGTCACGCACGACCGCTACTTTCTGGACAACGTCGCCGGATGGATTCTGGAGCTCGACCGCGGCGAAGGGATCCCGTGGCAGGGAAACTACTCCTCCTGGCTGGATCAGAAGAAGACCCGGCTGTCGCGCGAGGAGAAGGCCGCGAGCGCCCGGCAGCGCACGCTGGAGCGCGAGCTGGAATGGGTGCGCATGGCGCCCCGCGCCCGCCAGGCGAAGAGCAAGGCCCGGCTCAGCGCCTACGAAAAGCTCCTGGCCGAGCAGACGGAGAAGCTGCCCGAGCAGGTGGAGATCTACGTCCCGCCGGGGCCGCGCCTCGGCGGTGTCGTGGTGGAGGCCGATCGCCTGCGCAAGGGATACGGCGATCTCCTCCTGATCGACGACCTGTCGTTCAAGCTGCCGCCGGGCGGGATCGTCGGCGTCATCGGGCCGAACGGCGCCGGGAAGACGACGCTCTTCCGGATGATCACCGGGCAGGAGAAGCCGGACGCGGGAGCGCTGCGCATCGGCGACACGGTGCGCCTGGCGTACGTCGATCAGAGCCGCGACGTCCTCAAGGACGACGCGAACGTGTGGGAGGCGATCGCCGAGGGGAACGAGCTCCTGGCGCTGGGCCGGCGGACGGTGAACTCGCGCTCCTACGTCGCCTCGTTCAACTTCAAGGGCCCCGACCAGCAGAAGAGGGTCAAGGATCTCTCCGGGGGGGAGCGCAACCGCGTCCACCTCGCCCGCATGCTGAAGAGCGGGGCCAATCTGCTCCTCCTGGACGAGCCGACCAACGATCTCGACGTCGACACGCTGCGCGCGCTGGAGGAGGCGCTCCTGGAGTTTGCCGGCTGCGCGGTCGTGATCAGCCACGATCGCTGGTTTCTGGATCGCATCGCCACGCATATCCTGGCCTTCGAGGGAGACAGCGGGGTGGTGTGGTTCGAGGGGAACTATCAGGACTACCAGGCCGACCGATCCCGCCGCCTGGGGGCCGAGGCCGACCGGCCGCACCGGATCAAGTACAAGAAGCTGACCCACGATTGAGGCGCGGGGCGGACGCCAGGGGCGATCCCCGTCCGCCTTGCGAGGACGGTCGCGGTCCGGCTCACGCCCGGCGCCGTGGGAAGGAGGGTCCGCGGCTAGGGAGTGGGTGTGGGCTGACCCAGAAGCGCCCCGACGACGATCAGCGCCGTGCCGACGAGGGAAAGCAGAAATGACTTCTTGCTCTCCTGCCAGTTCTTCACGAGAAAGACCAGGCCCACCGGCGCCAGGAACAGCACGCCCAGGCCCCACCCCACGCTCACCTTGAACGCGTTGACGATGAACATGATGCTGCCGATCAGAAGCAGGATTCCCCCCGCGAGCATCAGGACCGCTGTCAGCATTGCGTTTCCCTCCGGTTGAACGTCTTCGAATCGCGGGCACCCCAAGGCGCCTCGGCATCAATGTTGTGATGCCGATGGGAGAACGCAACCGACTGACGTTTTTGTAACGGGGGAAGGCGGAGCGGTCCGTGGGGCCGGCCGTCAGATCTTCTCCAGCGGGGCGAAGCGTGGCAGGAATTTCTTCGATCCGTGGATCGAGAACGACACGGTCAGTTTCAACGCGTCGCCGCTCCCCTCGACCCGGATGACCGTACCGACGCCGTACTGGGGGTGGTGCACCTTGCAGCCGAGCGTGAAGGGGGACGACGGATCGGAGGGCGCGTCCGAATCCGCGCCGTCGGCGTCGTCCGGCTCGGCGCCGGTGCTTAACCACCCGGAGCGCGCCCCGCGCATCCGCCGCCGGGCGATCGCCTCGGCGGCTCCGAGGATGCGCGTGGTGGCGTCGGACATCCCGCGGTCGTCGCCGAGATCGCCTTCGTTGAGCAGACGCTGCGGGATCTCCTGCAGGAAACGGGACGGCTCCGTGGGCGTCGCCTCCCCGAACAGGCGGCGCTGCAGGGCGCGCGTCAACAGCAGACGCTCCCGGGCCCGCGTCATGCCGACGTACAGGAGGCGGCGCTCCTCCTCGATGTCCTCGTGCTCGTCGGAGGAGCGGGAATGCGGAAACAGGTTCTCCTCCATCCCGCTGATGAACACGACGGGGAACTCCAGGCCCTTGGCCGAATGGAGCGTCATCAGGCGGATGCCCGAGGTGCCCTGCACGTTTTCGGTCTCGGACAGGAGGGCGGTCCGATCCAGGAACGACTGCAGCCCGCCTTCGGCGCCATCGAAGGCGGCGACGGCGCTCACCAGCTCCGCGAGGTTCTCGATGCGCGAGGCGGCGTCGACCGGAGCCGTCTTCTCGAGATGGGCCTCGAACAGGGTGCGCTCGATGACGGCCGCAACGAGCCGGCTCGGCGGCCCGGTCTGCAGCTCGGCGCGCAGATCCGCCATCAGTCCCAGGAATCCCTCCAGCGCCCGAGCCGCCCGCCCGCCCGCGAGCCCCAGGTCGATCGTCTTGCGCATCGCCTGCTCGAGGGGGGCGGCGTCCTTGCGGGCGACGTCCAGAACGGTGTCGAGGGTCGTCTTGCCGATGTCCCGCGGCGGCGTGTTGACGATGCGCTTCAGGCTGACGTCATCGCGCGGGTTGAGCAGGGCGCGCAGGTAGGCCAGGACGTCCTTCACTTCCCTGCGATCGTAGAACCGCGTTCCGCCCACGACGATGTAGGGCATCTGGTGGCGCGCCAGCGCCTCCTCGAGCGCCCGGGACTGGGCTTTGGTGCGATACAGGATCGCGAAGTCCTCGAGCGCGTGATCGCGCCGCAGGGCGCCGATCCGGGCGATGATCCGCTCCGCCTCGTGACCCTCGTTGAAGGCCACTAGCATCTCCAGGGGCCGGCCCTCGGGCTCCTGGCTCCAGAGAGACTTGTCGATGCGATCGCGGTTGTGACGGATGACCGCCGTGGCGGCCTCCAGGATGTTCCCGGTCGAGCGATAGTTCTGCTCGAGCTTGATGATGCGCGTTCCGGGAAAGTCCTCCTCGAACGACAGGATGTTCCTGATGTCGGCGAAGCGGAAGCGATAGATCGACTGGTCGGGATCGCCGACGGCGCACACGTTGCCGTGGGCCGCGGCCAGGTGCCGGATGAGGCGGTACTGCGGGCGGTTGGTGTCCTGGTACTCGTCGACCATCAGGTAGCGCACGTCGGACGCGGCGGCGCGCGCCAGGTCGTCCCGCTCCGCGAACAATCGGAGGGTCTGCACGATCAGATCGTCGAAGTCCATGGCGTTCGAGGCGGCCAGGCGCCTCTGGTACTGCGCGAACACCTTCGCCGCCATCTCCCCCTGCGGGCCCTCCTGCGCCCGCTCGAAGCTCTCCGGATCGAGCCCCTGGTTCTTGGCGCTGCTGATCCTGTGTCGGAACAGACGCGGGGGATAGGCCCGCTCGTCAATTTCGAGATCCGCGAGACATTCTTTGATGAGCGACAACTGATCGGAATCGTCATAGATCAGGAAGTCGCGCGTGTATCCCAGCCGGTCGGCGTAGCGCCGCAGGTACCGCAGGCACCAGGAGTGGAACGTCGAGACCCGAGCCCCTCCGCGGTCGGCTCCCACCAGGCGCTCCACCCGCTCCTTCATCTCGCCCGCCGCCTTGTTCGTGAAGGTCACGGCGACCACCTCGGGAGGCCGCGCCAGCCCGCGCGCCAGAATGAAGGCGAGGCGATGCACCAGGACGCGGGTCTTCCCGGACCCCGCGCCCGCCACGATCAGGATCGGCCCCTCGGTATGCTCCACCGCCTCCCGCTGCCGGGGGTTGAGCGAATCCAGAAGTGATTCCATGGCGCGAATTATCTCACGGCGATGGCGGCGCCCGGATCGCCGGGACGTCCCGTTGACTCGGCCGGGTGGCGGGGGTACGCTCCATGAGTCGCGAACGATTCGACCAACCCGGGGATCCTGTGGCGCGTCT
>DATFVU010000205.1:0-8021 GCA_035260145.1 Candidatus Polarisedimenticolia bacterium
CGATTTTCAATCCATTGGCCAGGGTCTTCGTCTCGGGCACGCCGGGTGCTGCCAGGAGGGCGCCCGCCCATGCGAGACAGGCGAGCACGGCGGCCATGATGATGGCGGCTTTGCGGCGGAAGGGCCGATACGACATGCGGCGGGCGGCTCCGAAGAAACGCGCATTATAGCGGCCGCGCGCAGGCCTTTCAATGCCGGGCACTCCGAGGTATCCCGGTTTCGGCCGGAGGGAGCGGGGCATTCCGGCTCATGGTCGCTCGCCACGCGCGTGCAGCCCGCCGACAATCTTTTGACGCCCGGCTGAAGTGAGCGCGGGACGCGGTGTTTGAGCAGATCGACATCGCAAGATTGACGTTGCAGGGGTCGCCTTCTCGCCGTATATGACCGGCACTCAGCGCCACAGCTCAAAGCCGGACCCATTCGGGTTGGGTCCGGTCGGCCGGGAAGAGCCAACGGGTGCGGCCACGCCCCGTCGTCCCGGCCGGGCGCATCGGGAGGGATGATGAAAGTGTCGGTGGTGCTGGTGGGTCTTCTGTGGCCCGCCGTCGCGTTCGCGCAACAGACGTACACGAACGCGGATCTCGAAAAGTTCGACGTTCCGGGTGCCTACACCAACGAGGACCTCAGACGACTGCCCCCATTGGCCGTGCAAAGACAAGCGGCCGTGAACCTGCCGCCGTTCGTGCCGGTCGTGTCGCAGGCGCAGCTGAGGCTCCAGAAGACCTACGATGACCTGGGGTCCATTCGTGACTCGCTGGCCCTCGAGCTCGACCTGGAGCTGAGCCGGGTGGAGTTCTCGCGCTCTCCATTCGCCGGGAACCCCAATTCGTTGTTCGAGCCCCGGCTCGGCTACGGAGCCAAGGTCTATACCCTGATCCTCGAGCTCGAGAAGAGGATCGCGATCCTGGACGCCGAGATGGAGGATCTCCTCGATCAGGCCCGCCGCGACGGCTTCCTCATCGAGACCCGGTGAACGTCATGGTCATCTGGGGCTGACCGAAGGGGAGTGCCGACTGGTCGAGACGCCACGGGCGCGCGTGACACCGCCCCCGTGGCGTCGCCGTGTTCAGGCGACGCGTCGCCTGGCGATCTTATCGACGGCTTCGATCAGGGATTCGAGCTGGAACGGCTTGCTCAGGAAACCTGCACCCACCGACCCGAGATGGTCGACGGTGCTCTGCCCGAACAGGATGCCGGAGATGAACAGGATTCGATCGGAGAGGTTCGGATCGATCCGCTTGATCTCCTGCGCCAGGATGAAACCGTTCATGTCGGGGAGCAGCAGGTCGAGGATGATCATCGAGTATCCGCCGTCCTTGACGCGGGCGATGGCGTCCTGGCTGTTGGTCGCCGTGTCGATGCTGTAGCCGCACCCCTCGAGGGTCTCCCGCACCAGATCGAGCACGGTCGCGTCGTCGTCCACGAGCAGGATCTTGGCAGTCGGTGGCATGAGGCTCCAGGGGCCGCGAGTGGCCGACTGAGCCCAATATAGGAAGGAGACGCCGGAACGCAAGCCCGCCCACCCGTCGGACCGCGTCAAGTCGTTGGCGGCCCGGACGCGGCCCGCGGATCAGCGCGCCACGACGCGGTCGGGCCCCGCGTTCGCGGCCTTCACCAGGACGCGCAGCCGTTCCTCCGCCTCCCGCAGCGTTCCGCACTCGTCGATGTCGAGGACATTGATCTCGTCCCGGTGCCTGCGGACGAACGAAGCCACCAGCTGCCAGTCGATGTCGACGCCTTCGTCCAGGCCGTCCGCCTCCACCGGGGCGCCGCCCGTCGGTTCTCCTTCTTTCGGGAAGTAGAAGCGCGCGAGCAGGCCGGTCGCTTCCTCCCACGAGCCCGGCGGCTGCGCCAGCGCGCACTCCAGTCCGCCAAGGCGGCGGAGATAGCGACCATCCTTGAGCATGTGAAGGGTGCTGGTGACCCCGCCCCGGGCGCCGCCGGCGACGTCCCTCACGACCACCACCAGGTTGAGGCGGGGGCCGTAGGGCGCGGGGCGCTCGTGAACGTCGAATTGCCGGTTGAGCGGGGGACGATGCTCGGCGATCAGGGCGGACTCCAGAAGGCTCGCCTCCAATTCCGAGGCGACGCGATCGAACTGCAGGCGGTGGACGCGCTCCAGGATGGCGCTCCCCTTGGCCGTGGTGGCGGCGGATCGCGTGAAGTAGGAGCCGACGCGCGAGCGCAGGTTCTTGGCCTTGCCGACATAGATGATGCGGTCTTCCCGGTCGATGAATCGGTAGACGCCGGGCCCGTTCGGGAGAGATCTGAGATCGTCGGCCGTGAACGCATAAGCCGAAAGGTCGAGAGGCGGCGCCGGCATGTCCTGGTACTCGAGAAGGGCGTCGAGGGTCTCGATGCCGCGCTCTTCCAGAAGCGGCAGGAGCCGAAGAAACGCGCCGGCGACCAGGCGCGCCCGGCCGCGACAATCGTCGGGACCGCGCGTCTCCATTTCGAGAGCCTGCGCCAGATCGAGGACGCCGTGGTTCGGCTTCAGCCCCAGGAGCAGGTGCCCGAGCTTGGACACGGAGATCACGGGAGATGGAAAAGAAATTCCGGCCAGGGCGCACAGCCTGCGCAGCGGCTCGACTTCCCGGGTCACGCGGTGGCAGGCGATCGGCAGTTCGTCGATGGTCTGCACCAGGTCCGTGAGAACACGCGGCGTCAGACCGGGTCCATCGGGCCGATCCCGCGGGACGTCGTCTTCTTCTTCCGGGAAGACGTCGGGGAACCGCTCCTCCTGGCACTCTTCGCCGGCCACGACCGGAAGGAGGCTGACGGACGCGGGAGCGCCGCTGCCGCCCGGTCCCGTTCCCTCGGAAGCGAGCGCCACGAAATCACGCAGCGTCGAACGTGCTCTCGTCGGCTCGGCGGCCACAGCGGGCGCGCCGTCGGGTCGGGGCGCTGTTGCGGGCGGGGCGATCGGCGATCCGATCGCCAGCGACCAGCCTTCATCGGTGCGATGCACGATGCCCGGGACCGATGCGAGAAAGGGGGCGAGCAGACGGCGGCAGGTCTCCTCGTCGCCGTGCTCGATGCGCAGGAACCGGGCCGCCAGAGCGCGGCTGGTCTCAGGGCGGCCCGCGCCCTTCAGGTGCGCGACGATATCGTTCTGTATCGCGGGTATCTTCATCCTGTCGTCGAACCGCGGATCATCCCGGGCGGGCAGCCGAAATTATACGCCGTCGGCGCCGGCCGACGCGCTGTTCCGGTCGCCGATCAGCGTCAGGACGCCCGTGTGCGTGAAGAGATGGTTCCTGCCGCGCAGGGGCGCTATCTCGGCGTTTCCGAAGAACCCGATGATCGGCAGATCGCCGAAGGCAGACGAGATGTAGGCCGTGTCGATGCCCGGCATGCCGTACAGCGACGAGCCGCGCGCGGAGCAATTGAAGTACAGCCCGAAACACCTGGAGGCGCCGGCGTCCCGATCGACGCGCTGCAGCATCTCTTTGAGGTCCTCGCGCGCCGCGTGCCCGTCGCGCAGGACGAAATAGAGCGGCTCGTTCGGGCGCACGGTGGCCCCGACGACCAGGGCGCCGCGCCCCGCATCGATGGCCACCAGATCGCGCACCAGATACTCGCCCGGAGCGATGTCCTCCTGAAGCGGGTCGGGGGGCAGTCCGATGTACAGATGCCCTCCCAGCCTTCCGAGCGAATCGGCCAGAGGCCCCGGCAGGCGGGAGCGCAGCACGTCGAGCGCCGGCCGCCCGTCCACCTCGAGGATGACGTGGCCGTCCCCGGCCGTGATCCGTCCCTGCGGGCCGAGCGGGTGGCAGCCCTGGGTGATCCCGATGGCGCGCCGCAGGTCTCCCCAGAGATGCAGGCCGGTGAACGCCTTGCCGGCGACGTTGCGGCCGTAGAACTGGAATGTCCCGCGCATCTCCGCGTCCCCAGAGGCCGCCGCGCCGATGGCCTCGAGCGCTGGATCGGAGCGGCCGATCTCGTAGAGCAGATGATCGGGTCTCGCGGCGAACGGGTCGGGCAGGAGGATCATCAGCCCCGGGGGGTCGGCCTCGATCTGCCTGGTCACCTCCCGCGCCGCGCCGCCCGGAGTGTTCTCGCCGAGGGAGACGAAGAAGGTCGAAGCCCGCATCGCGTCCGAGCGCACCGCCAGGACGGCGACCGCCGGCCGTCCCTCGACCTCCTCGGAACCGGTCAGGACACCCGATGCGCTGCAGCCCGTGATCAGCTGCGTCCCGAGCGTTTTCTGGATCTCGGCGAGCATGCCCGCGAACTGCGACCGGTGCGGAGAGGTCATGAACACCAGCGCCCAGTCGGCGACCGCGACGCCGGCGCGCTCCAGCGCGGACCGTGCCGCCGTGCGGGCCGCCGGAAGCGACTCGGGATCGGTGCACAGCCCGACTCCAGCGGACGTGGCCACGATAAAGACCCTACCTGCGCGGTCCTGGCCGGGATCGGCCCATGCGGAAACGGCTCATGACCGGTCGATTACATCATGAAAGGCGGGAACGTCGGGGCATTTCTTATAATGCATCGAGATCGGGGGGGCCGGGATGACCACGAGACGATCGTTCCTTGAGAGGCCGTCCGATCTCGCGGGGATGGGCCTCGTCGTGGCCTCGGCGTTCTGCTATTCGATGCTGTCGATTTTCGGCAAGGTCGCCCTCGCGCTCCGATTACCGGTTCTGCCGCTTCTGGCCACCCGTTTCACACTCGGCGCCCTGATCCTCTGGATCTGGGTGCTCGCCGTCGGGGAGTACCGCCGGGCGGTCGTACGGGTGCCGCGAGGGCGCGCCGCCGGGCTCCTGGTCTGGGGCGCCGTCGGTTTCTCGGGGCAGTCGGCGCTGTTCTTCCTGGCTCTGCAGCGCATCCCGGCGAGTCTCACCGAGGTGCTTCTCTACACCTGTCCCGCCTTCCTCGCGCTGATGCTCTGGGGGATCACGCGCCGGCGCCCGAAGGGGTCGCGCCTCCTGGCGATAGGCCTTGCCCTCCTCGGCACCTGGCTCTGCGCCGGATCGATCGGCGGGGCGACCGACACGCGCGGGGTGGCCCTGGCGACCCTGGCGGGCTTCTGGTACGCGGCCTTCCTGATCTGGATGCATCATCTGACGCCCGGCATCCCGGGGGCCGTTTCGGGCGCCTACATCGTCACGGCGTCGGCGTTGACCTTCGGTGCTATCAGCATGTTCCGGGGGGAGGGGCTCCTGGTGCCCCAAGGCGCCGCCGCATGGGGGGCGGTCCTGGGAATGGTCCTGTCGGCCACCGTGTTCGGATTCGTGCTGTTCGTGGTCGGGCTGAAGCGCGTCGGACCCCAGGTCGCCTCCGTCCTCAGCACCTTCGAGCCCCTCGGCACGCTGCTGCTGGCGGCGATCTTCCTCGGCGAAAGGTTGAACGGCACCCAGTGGTGCGGCGCCGCCTTGATCATCGGCGCGGCGTTCGTCCTGGCCTCGACCTCCGAGAGGGAGGACGCGTTCGGTCCCGCGGACGCGCCCGTGCCGGTGATCCCGGAGACCGCCTCGGAATCCCCGGGCGCTTCCTCGTGATCGGGGAGCGGGCGCCCCTTCTCGGCGCCGCGCGGGCTGGGATACAATACCCTCTCGCTGCTCATCATGTTTCACATGCCGGGATGAAGACGATGAAGCCTGACATCCGCGAGGCGGCGCGACGGCGGCTGCTCTTGTACGACGGCGGCATGGGGACGATGCTGTTCGCCGCCGGTCTCCAGGACGGCGACTCGCCCGAGCCCTGGAACTGGGAGAAGCCGGAAACGGTCGCGGCGGTCTACAGGGCCTACTACCAGGCCGGCTCGGACGTCGTGCAGACCAATACCTTCGGGGGCACGCCGATCAAACTGTCGGAGCGGGATCTTCAGGATAGAACGTACGAGGCCAACTACCTCGCGGCGAAGGCGCTGCGCGAGGTCTGCCCGGCCGATCGCTACGCGGCGGGGGACATCGGCCCGACCGGAAAGTTCATGAAGCCGATGGGGGAGTACACCCGAGAAGAGTTCGACGAAACCTACGAGGCGCAGATTCGCGGCCTGGTGGAGGGGGGCGTCGATCTGATCTCGATCGAAACCATGTATTCGCTGGAGGAGGCGCTGTGCGCGCTGCGCGCCGCCAAGAAGGCCTCCAGTCTTCCGGTTTCAGTCTGCATGACGTACGACAGGAATCCGCGCGGCTTCTTCACTCTGATGGGGGAGACGGTCAAGCACTGCCTGGAGGTTCTGAAGGACAACGGCGCCGATATCGTCGGGAGCAATTGCTCCCACGGCAGCCCGGTGTTCATCGAGCTGGCGCGCATCCTGCGCGATCACACCGACCTGCCGGTGATCGTGCAGCCGAACCGCGGCAAGCCGATTCTCGAGAAGGAAACGATGGTCTACAAGCAGACGGTCGAAGAGTTCGTGACCGACATCCGCGCCATCGCCGGCCTCGGCGTGAACGTCATCGGCGGGTGCTGCGGCACCACGCCCGAGTTCATCACCGGCCTGCGCGTGGCGCTCGGGCCGCACGGTCAGACGACCGCGCTTCGGGAGGACGCACCTTGAGTCTGTTGCCCACCTTTCGGCCACGCGTTCAGATGCTCTCCGAAGAAATGATCGACCGGATCATCGACGAAGCGTTCGAGGTGCTGAGCGTCATCGGCCTGCAGTTCGAGCATCCGAAGGCGCTGGCCCTTCTCGGCGAGCACGGACAGCGCATCGACAAGGAGAACGAGCGCGCCTGGCTCGGCCGCGATTTCGTCGAGAAGGCGATTCAGTCCGCTCCGAAGAGCTTCCGGATCTGGAACATCACCGGCGACGCCTCGATCGAGGTCGGCGGTGACAACGTGACGTACGATCCGGGCTCCGCGGCGATCAAGATGCTGGAAGTGGACGGGACGACGCGTCCCTCCACCTCCTCGGACTATGTCCGCCTGGCGCGGCTGGTGCAGCACCTCGGGAACATCCGCGCCGCCTCGACCTCCCTGGTCCCGAGCGACGTGCCGAACGAGGTGTCCGACTTCTTCCGCCTGTACCTCGCGGTGCAGAACTGCAACAAGCCGGTGATCACCGGCCTGTTCCGCGAGGAGTCGTTCCCGGCCATGCTGGAGATCATGACGATCGTCCGCGGCTCGGAGAAGGAGGCGTCGGAAAAGCCGATGGCGATCTTCGACGCCTGCCCCTCCTCCCCCCTGCGCTGGAGCGTCCTGACCTCCGAGAGCATCATGCAATGCGCCCGCCACAACCTGCCCTCCGAGATCATCTCCGTCCCGCTGACCGGCGCCACCGGCCCGATCACGATGTCCGGCACCCTGGTCGTGCACACGGCGGAGAATCTGGCGGGCATCGCCCTGGCGCAGGCGGTGCGCCCCGGCGCCCCCGTGGTCTACGGCGGCGCCCCGTGCCTCATGGACATGCGCGCCGGCCAGACGCCGTTCGGATCGCTCGAGACCTACATGATCGACTGCGCCTACGCCCAGATCGGCAAGAGATTCGGCTTTCCGATCCACTCCTACATGGGTCTCAGCGACTCGAAACTGGTGGATGACCAGGCGGGCTATGAGACGGGCATGGGGGTGATCCTCGCGGCGCTGGCCGGGATCAACATCGTCTCCGGGGTCGGCATCCTCGACTTCATCACCTGCCAGAGCCTGGAGAAGCTGGTGATCGACAACGAGCTGTGCGGGATGGCGTACCGGATGATCGACGGCATCAAGCACCGGCACGAGAAGATGGCGGTCGATTTCCTGCCGGAGGCCGTGAAGCAGGGGCATTTCCTCGGACATCCGACGACGCTGAAGCTGTTCCGCGAGGAGGGATACATGCCGGGGAAGGTCGTCGACCGGGCCTCGGCGCCGCGGGGAGGCCGCGGTCCCTCCGACTACCAGCGGGCTCAGGCGATCGTCCAGGACCTCCTCGCGAAGGAACCGTTCCGCCTTCCGGAGGAGAAGGTGCGCGCGCTCGATCAATTGGTCCTGCGGGAGGCCAGGGAGTTCGGTATGGAGGCCCTGCCCGCCGTCGCCCGATAGTCGCCTTCTGATCCCATGTCCCTGGTGCAGATCGCCGATCGTCTTCC
>DATFVU010000206.1:0-6121 GCA_035260145.1 Candidatus Polarisedimenticolia bacterium
CGGATCGCCGCCGCCATCGCCCGCGTCTTGCGGCCGGCCTGAGCCATGGGGCGCGACGAAAGACGCGATGATCGTCGGGACCGGGAGCGGGAGATGGAGGCCGAGCTGCAATTCCATCTCGAAGCCGCCGTGGCCGAGCACGTGCGCGCCGGGCTCTCCCCCGAAGAGGCCCGCCGCCGGGCGCTTCACGATCTCGGCGCCATCGAGGTAGTGAAGGACGACTGCCGCGGCGAGTGGCGTGGGGCGTTGCTCGCGTCCTTTCTCCAGGATGTGCATTTCGGCGCGCGCCTCCTTCGACGCAGCCCCGGCTTCACGGCGGCGGCCCTGTTGACGCTGGCGCTCGGGATCGGCGCCAGCACGCTCCTGTTCGGCATCGCCGATACGGCTCTCCTCAAGCCCCTCCCGTTTCCCGAACCCGATCGGCTGGTGCGGCTGTGGGACACGAACCGCGCTCAATCGATCCCGAGCACCGGCGTGACCACCGGGAACGTGGTCGACTGGCGCCTGAAGAATCGGACGCTCTCGGGTGTCGTGGCCTGGTACGTGATGGGGCGCACGCTGCGCACCGACGACGAGGCGGTGGTCGTCGAGTCGGCGCAGGTCTCCGCCGATTTCTTCCAGGTCTTCGGGATCCCCCCGGCGATCGGGCGGGCTTTCACCTCCGAGGAAACCGACCGGGCCACCATCAACAACGCCCTGGGCCCCACCGGAGCCGACCCGGTCGCCATCATCAGCCATCACCTCTGGAAGAGCCGGTATCACGGCGACCCGGACATCCTCGATCGGACCGTCTTCCTCGAGAGTCAGCCCTGGCGCATCGTCGGAGTGATGCCGGACGGTTTCGCGACGCCGGCCGCAAACGTCGAGGTGTGGATCCCCTGGAGCCTCACCGGGACGCAGCCGCGCGATCAGCACTTCGTGCAGTCGGCCGCGCGTCTTCGGCCGGGCGTGACGCTCGAACAGGCGCAGGCGGATCTCGACGCCCTCGCCGTCGGGCTCGAACGCGAATTCCCCTCCACCAACCTCGGGTGGCGCGTCTTTCTCGTGCCGCTTCAGGAAGACGTCGTGGGGGGCGCGCGTCGCATGATCGTGACGCTTTTGGCCGGTGTGGCGCTGGTCCTCCTCGTCGCGTGCGCCAACCTCGCCGGCCTGCAGCTGGTGCGCGCCACACGGCGCCGGCGCGAGACGGCGATGCGTCTGGCGCTCGGGGCCTCGCGCGCGCGCCTGGTGCGCCAGCATCTCACCGAGAGCGGGATGCTCGCGGTCGCCGGCGGGGCGCTCGGGCTGCTCGCGGCGGCCGTGTTGCTCGGCGTCCTGAAGCGCTGGGCGGTGACGGGCATCCCGCGACTCGCCGAAGCGTCGCTCGACCTTCGGGTGGGCGGGTTCGCGCTGACGGTGACCCTCCTCGCAGGGCTCCTGTTCGGTCTCGCGCCGGCGCTCGCCAGCCTCAAGGCCGGCCGTCTGCCCGGACTGAACGAAGCGGCGCGCGGCACGGAAGGTCCCGTCCCTCGTCGCTGGCGTGCCTGGTTCGTCGCCGGGCAGGTGTGCGTGGCGTTCGTGCTGCTCGCCGGGGCGGGGCTCCTCGTCCGCAGCTACGGCCGCTTGCTGGCTGTCGATCCGGGCTTCGTTCCCGACCGCGTCCTGGTCGCGCCGGTCTTTCTCGACACGCGTGCCTACGATAGCCGCGCGAAGTCGCACGCTTACTACAGCGCCCTCGAGAGCCGCCTGGCGGCGATCCCCGGCGTTGAATCGGTAGGAGCCGCCACGGCTTTGCCGGCGAGCCCCCTCGGGCCCGATTTCGAGCGTCCGGTCTGGGCGGGGGATCGATCCTCTCCGCTACCGGAGGAAGTGCAGCAGGCCGACGTGCGCATAGCGACGCCGGGCTACTTCGACACGCTCGGCATGCGCCTCGTGCGGGGCCGCGGTTTCCGCCCGGAGGACGGACCGGACGCGCCGCTCGTGCTCATCGTGAGCGAATCACTGGCGCGCCGTCTCTGGCCGGGTGCCGATCCGGTCGGGCGTCAGCTGACCGTGGATTACAGCACCGCCGGCACGTATCCCTATCAGGTCGTCGGCGTCGTCGGCGACATCCTCTTCCGCGGTCTGCGCAGCGATCCGCGGCCGGAGATCTACCTGCCGCACGCGCAGCGCCCGTATCTCGTCATGAACGTCGCCGTTCGGGCGGCGGGGGATCCCGTCCTCTTGATCCCGTCCGTCCGGCAGGCGCTGCGCGAGATCGATCCGATGCGACCGGCCCACAGCATCACTCCGCTCCGCGACCTGGTCGCGGCGACCGTGGCGCGCGACCGCTTCGCCATGCAGGTGGTGCTGGCCTTCGCTCTGACCTCGCTGGGCCTGGCGATCCTGGGGCTCTACGGGGTCCTGTCGTACAGCGTGCGGCAGCGCGTCCCGGAGATCGGTGTGCGCATGGCGCTCGGGGCGGATCGGCGCGACGTCCTCGCCCTCGTCCTCGGCGACGGGGCACGGATTGTCTTTCTGGGACTGGTCACCGGCCTGGCCACCGCGCTCCTGATGACCCGGGGCCTGCGGAGCCTGCTGTTCGGCATCGGCCCCCACGACCCGCCGACCTACGCCGCGGTCGCCCTCCTGCTGGCGCTGACGGCGATGCTGGCGGCGTGGATTCCAGCCCGCCGGGCCGCCGCCACCGATCCGCTCGTGGCGCTGCGGCACGAGTAATCAGTCGCCCCCCTACTTCTTGCCGTCGACTTTCCCATGCCGCGGAATCGCCAGTTCGGGCGTACCATAGAGCCCTCCGGATGGCGAATTCTCGATGAGCGACTGGTCCAGGGAAGACACACACGTTCCTTCGTCCGGGCCGGGGCCCGACCGACCCGCGGCCGCCCCGGGACCGGCGACAACGGCGGTGCGGATCGACGTCGCCGGTCTCTCCGACAAGGGGAAGGTCCGGGACGAGAATCAGGATCACTTTCTCGTGGTGCGCGCCGGACGATACGCCGAGACGATCGCGACCAGCCTTCCCCAGGGAGCGATCCCGCAGCGCTCCGAGGACCGGGGGCTCCTGATGATGGTGGCCGACGGCATGGGCGGGCAGGCCGCCGGCGAGGTAGCGAGCCGCACGGTCCTCGTTACGTTGACCCATCTGGTCCTCAACCACCCCGAGTGGGCCCTGAGGGTCGACGAAAAAAGCGCCGCCGACATCCTGAACCGCGCCGTGGCCCGGTATAAGGCGCTCGACGCGGCCCTCGCCGAGCGCATGGAAGCGGATCCGACCCTGAAGGGTATGGGGACGACCCTGACTGTCGCCTACAGCCTCGGTCTCGACGTCTTCATCGCGCATGCCGGAGACTCCCGGGCGTATCTCTTTCATGAGGGGTCCGTGCGACAGCTCACCCGCGACCACACCTACGTGCAGCGATTGGTGGACGCGGGGAGGCTGAGCCGCGAGGCCGCGGCCGGACACGAGCTGCGCGGCGCCCTGACCAACATCCTGGGCGGCGGGGACAGATCGGTCGAGGTGGAGCTCCACCGGCTGCGGATCGCGGCGGGCGACCGGTTGCTCCTGTGCAGCGACGGCCTCACCGGCACGATGAATGACGAGGAGATCGCCGGCATCCTGGGACGGTCGGCCTCCGCCGAGGAATCCTGCCGCCGTCTCGTCGATCAGGCGCTCGAACGCGGCGCCCCGGACAACGTCACCGCGATCGTCGCGCGCTACGAGCTCTCCGAAGATCGGTAGCGGTCTGGCCTGGCCTCCTTCGTCTCATTCGGCGGGCCGCCCATGCGGCAGGCCGGTGGTCAGGACGATCGGCCGCTCCGCGCCTTGCCTTTCTTCATCTTCGCGACGATGGCCATGAAACGTCGATCCGAGTGTAGGCGCTCGAACCAGGGATCGGATTGCAGGTACTGCCAGTCGCTGTCGCCGAGCTCCAGATCGCGCGTCAGCGCCGCGAGCGCCTCGTCGTTCCGGCCGAGGAGCGCGTGCGCCCCCGCGAGGTTGTAGAACCCGATCGGGTTGTCGGGCGCCAGCCGGGTGGCCTCGCCGCAGGTCGCAAGCGCCTCCTGCAGCCGGCGCATGGCGATCTGGGCGTCGCAGAGGTTCTGCTGCGCCGCGACGAAGACCCGCCGTGCCTGTCCCGAGGCGGGGACGGACGCGAAGCCGTCCAGGACCTTCCCGTACATGTCGATCGCCCGCGGACCATAGATGAGATAGACGCGGCGACAATTCGACTTTTCGACGAAGACGACCTCGGCCTCCGTGCAGCGTCCCGAGAAGATGCGGGCGGCGCGATCGGTCATCTCCTCGAGATTGAGGGAGCGGACCTGGCTCGCAAAGGCCAACGGCCCGACGAGACCGATCGACAAGAGAAAGCTCACCATTTGGAGGGGTGCCAGCAATCGGCAAGGATGCGTCGTCACGTCGGCCTCCGGCACGCGATGCATGCGCAGTTGAATTGTTGAGTGACGGCAAACGCTTTCGGGATGATACCGCGAAACGGGCGGATCGTGCACGGGATCCCCCCGGTTCAGCAGGCTCGAACCCCACAAACCGGAAATCAGCCCGACAGGAGTATGATGCGCGGCATCAACGCAGCCGCATGCCGTGTCAAGGAGGACAACGATGAAGCGATTCGCCTGGGTCCTGTTCGCCACGGCTCTCGTGTGCGCCAACTCGGCGTTCGCGCAGAACAAAAAACCGAACATCCTCGTGATCTTTGGCGACGACATCGGGCAGACCAACATCAGCGCCTACTCGTTCGGGGTGATGGGCTACCGCACGCCGAACATCGACCGCACCCCCTGCGCACGGACCTCGATCCTCAGGTCGTCCACGGCCTTGAAGCAGGGCCTCGGGAACTGACGAAACGAACATGAGCGAGCCGATCCCGATCGCGCAAGGCGAACATTCTCTCGCCCTGCTTCCGGCCATGGCCAACCGGCACGGCCTCATCGCCGGCGCCACCGGAACGGGGAAGACCACGACCCTGCGCGTCATGGCCGAGGGGTTCAGCCGCATCGGCGTGCCGGTCTTCATGGCCGACGTCAAAGGAGACCTGTCGGGCATCGGACAGGCCGGCACGGACAATCCCAAAGTCGCCGAGCGCGTGAAGCAGCTCGGCCTCGCGGAGTTCTCCTTCGCGGCGTCCCCCGTCACCTTCTGGGATCTCTTCGGCGAGCAGGGGCATCCGGTGCGCACCACCGTATCCGACATGGGGCCGCTGCTTTTGTCCCGCCTGCTCAACCTCAACGACACGCAGAGCGGCGTCCTGACGCTGGTGTTCAAGGTAGCGGACGACAGCGGGCTGCTCCTTTTGGACCTGAAGGATCTGCAGGCGACGCTCGCGGACGTCGCGGGGCGCGCCGGCGAGCTGCAGAAGATCTACGGCAACGTCTCCTCGGCAAGCGTCGGCGCCATCCAGCGCGGACTCCTCACCTTGAGCCAGCAGGGAGCGGACCGGTTCTTCGGCGAGCCGGCGCTCAATCTCGACGACATGATCCAGACGGGGCCGGGCGGGCTCGGGGTGGTGAACCTTCTGGCCGCGGACAGGCTGATGACGTCGCCGAAGAACTACGCGACCTTCCTGCTCTGGCTGATGTCGGAGCTGTTCGAGCGCCTCCCCGAAGTGGGGGATCAGGAGAAGCCGAAGATGGTCTTCTTCTTCGACGAGGCGCATCTCCTGTTCAACGACATCCCGCGGGCGCTCCTCGAGACCATCGAGCAGGTCGTGCGTCTCATCCGCTCCAAGGGCGTGGGGATCTACTTCATCACGCAGAACCCGCTGGACATTCCGGAGAGGGTCCTCGGGCAGCTCGGCAACCGCGTGCAGCACGCGCTTCGGGCCTTCACGCCGGCGGACGAGAAAGCGGTGCGCGCCGCCGCCCGGACGTTCCGCTCCAACCCGAAGCTCGAGGTGGAGACCGTCATTACGCAGCTCGGCGTCGGCGAGGCGCTCGTCTCGTTTCTGGACGAGAACGGGACCCCGGGGATCGTCGAGCGCGCGCTCATCCGTCCGCCGCGAAGCCGGCTCGGCCCGATGGCGCCGGAGGTCCGACAGCAGATGATGAGTCAATCGCTGGTCGCCGGCGTCTACGAAAAGATCGTCGATCGCGAGTCGGCCTACGAGATCCTCAAGGCTCGGGC
>DATFVU010000207.1:0-2596 GCA_035260145.1 Candidatus Polarisedimenticolia bacterium
CGGCTGCGGATGAGACGGCCGAATCCCTGACGGAACGTGAGGATCGCTTCCGGAAGGGCGTCCTCGACGAAGGGATCCCCGCCTCGCGCGCGGATCGCCTCGGCCCTCGCTTCGAAGATCGGGTGGCCCGGGACCTCGAACGGCAGGCGCGTGATGATCACAAGCCTCAGAGCCTCCCCGGGAACGTCCACGCCCTGCCAGAAGGTCATGGTCCCGAACAGGGCGCCGGTTCGGGTGAGGCGGAACCGCTCCAGAATCGACGAGGCCTGCCCCGGTTCGTGGCGGAACAGCTCCAGATCCCGCAGGTCCGCGTCGTCCGCGATGGCCTGGTGCACCTGCCGCAGCAGGGAGTACGAGGTGAACAGCACGAACGCCCCTCCGCCGGAGGCGCGCAGCAGCCGCCGGCAGACGGACGTCACCTCCTTACGGAACCCGTCCGGCTCGGCGACGGGATCGGGCATCGAGGCGGGCACGTAGAGGAGCGATTGCTCCCGGTAGTCGTAGGGTGACCCCAGGACGACCTCGTCGGCCGCGACCACGCCCAGCCGCCGGCGAACGTGTGAGAACGAACCGGCGGCCGCGAGCGTGGCGGAGGTCAGGACGGCCGTCCGCGCGCTTTCGAACAGGTGGCGCCTCAGGGTCTGCGCCACCTCGATCGGCGCCGCGTGCAGCGCGGCCCCGCCGCGGCGGGGATCGATTTCGACCCAGTACACGGCATCGGCAAGGCGCTGCTCCAGGAGGGAGGTCAGGCGCTCCCTCAGATCGCGCGCTCGCGCGCCGAGCGACGCGAGGGCCGGCGCCGTTGCCGGATCGGCCGAGCGTCCCCTCTCTTCCATGGCCGTCTGCAGATCGAGGAGGGGGGCGCGCAGGCGGTCCTCGAAGAGCCCCGGCTGGCGCAGCCGGACCAGACGGGCGGGGCCGGCCGAGTCGCTCGCGGAGGCGGCGGCGTGCGGAAGATCCAGGGTCCGCCGCCGCACCTCGTCGAAGAAAGTCGCCGCCGCCTCGCGCAGCCGGGGCAGCAGGTCCGGGACGACCTCCCTTTCGGCGTCGCCTGCTTCTCGCGCGCGCACCTTCCTCGACCGTCCGCGCTCACGGCTTCCGAGGTCCTCGAGAAATCGCGCCACCGACCGGTCCGACACGCTGAGCCCGAATTGGGCCACCACGGCCTCCTCGATGCGATGCGCCTCGTCGAGGATCACGACCCCGTGCGGTGGCAGGATGCGTCCGCCGGTCTTGAGATCCAGAAAGAACAGCGCGTGATTGACGATCAGGAGATCGGACTCCCGCGCCCGGGCCAGATCCCTGCGGTACAGACAGTCCTCCCAGAACGGGCCGCGCACGCCCAGGCAGATGTCGCGGTCGCGGTGGACGCGCGACCAGAGACCATCCGGAACGACGAACGGGATCTCGGATCGCAGGCCCGAGACGGCGCTGCGCGCGTGGCGCGCCAGGGCCTCGGACATCTCCCCCCGCGTGTCGAGCAACCCGCCGCGCGCCAGCCGCGCCTCGTGCAGACGCTGCACGCACAGATAGTTGTCCGAGCCCATCAGGAGCGCGTACCGAAACGTCACCCCCTCCGACTCCAGGACGCGCTGCAGAAGCGGAAGATCCTTGCGGGCGAGCTGCTCCTGCAGGGCCCGGGTGTGGGTCGAGACCACGACCCTGCGCTCGTCCGCGGGCAGGTCCGTCCGCAGCGAATTCAGAATCGCCGGCAGCAGATAGGCGATGGATTTCCCGATGCCGGTGCCGGCCTCGATCACGAGGTGCCGGCCGGAGGCGAGGCAGGAAGCCACCTCCTGGGCCATGCGCGCCTGCTGCGGGCGAGGCTCGAACGCCGGGAGGACCCTGGCGAGCGGTCCGGCGTCGCCGAACAGCCCCGCCACGTCGGCGAGCGCCGGGGAGCCCCTCGGCGTCATGGGCCTCCTAGCTCATCCCCGGCACGAGGCGGTTCATCTCCTTGAGGCGCGCGCGGACTTGCGGCGCGTCGGGCGCCTGGGGAGCCAGCGTCAGATAGGTTTCGAGGTCGGCGGCCGCCTGCGCGAACAGGGCGAGGCGGAAATGGATCATGCCTCGATCGCGAATCTCCTCCGGCCGATCCGGCGCTGTGCACAGAAGAAGCTGCTGGATCCGCAGCGCCATGTGGAAATCGCGCTGCCGGTGGTAGATCCACTTGAGGTTGTGGATCATTCTCTGGAGGATCTCGCGGTTCCGCGCCCGCTTCAGGAGCTCGGGCCTGAACGCCATCTTGCCGCCGTACATCTCCAGGAGAAGACGCGCGCACTCCTGCTCGGTCAGGATCTGACCGCGATTGAACGGATCGATCAAGACGCCGGGCATCGACGTGCGCCCGGAGTGACGCACCAGGAAGTGCCCGGGGAACGCCACGCCTTCGAGTCGACAGCCGATCCTGCGGCCGACCTCGATGTAGACCATGGACAGCGTGATCGGGATCCCCATCCTTCTGTCCAGCACCTCGTTCAAAAACGAGTTGCGCGGGTCGTAGTACTCCTCGCGGTTGCCGCGGAATCCCATCTCCTCGAACAGCAGCCGGTTCAAGTGGGCGATCTGGCTCGCGTCCCCCTCCCGTCCCGTCATG
>DATFVU010000208.1:0-2171 GCA_035260145.1 Candidatus Polarisedimenticolia bacterium
CGGTAGAGACCAGCGGTGGCCCCCTGCGGGTCGAGCAGGACGGCGGCGTTGTAAAAGCGGCCGCTGATGTCCGGGTCGCGCTCGAAGAGGCCAGCGAGGATCCAGACGTTCAGCCGCTTCGCCGCAGCCCTGAGGCTCGCCATCGTCTCCCCGGTCACGGGCTCCGCCATGGCGAAGAACTTCCGGTCGACCACGCAGGGGAAAAACTCTGTGGCGAAGATCTCTTGCAAACAGATCAGGCGCGCGCCCTGCTGCGCCGCGTCCTCGACGAAGCGAAGGGCCCGAGCCACGTTGTCGGCCCGGGACGGACCGCACTGCATTTGCACTCCGGCGACGATCATGGGTTCTCCTTCCTCGCGCCCGCGGGCGGTATGGCCGTGTCCGCCGGACGGCTGTCTGCTCTGGGGCAGCTCACTTCACCTTGACCCATTCCGGACGGACATCACGCAGCGGCGCGGTATCGATCCACTCGACTACAGCCTGCTTACCCTTCAGCTTGCCGAGACTGAACAGGAAATCGGCGATCCGGTTCAAATCATCCACCATGACCTGGTCGATGACCATCTGATAGCGATTGACCTTCATGATGTCACGCATGTCTTCGGTCGGCATGCCGAACTCCTTGGCCAGGATGGCATTGGCGCCCTCGGGATCCTTCTCGACGTATTCCACGGCCCGCGCCAGCGCTTCGAGGACAGCCCGAACGGTCTTCGGATTCTTGCGGATGAAGTCCTCCGTGGCGAACAGCGTCGAGTGATCGCCGTAGATCCGGTTGGGGCCTTCGCGGCCGGCGATGTACGAGGTGGTCCCGCTCACGAGAATCCGTCCGTTGCCGCCCTTCCGGGCGCGCGTGGAGTGCGGCTCCCATAGCGAGACCGCCGGCAGATCCCCCCGGACGAAGCTGGAGAGCATCTCGGTCGGCCCCATGGAGACCCGCTCGATCTTGCCGAGATCCACGCCGTACGCCTTGGCCAGCGAGTCCACCATGATCTCGGACGAGGTGCCCTTGAGCATCCCGATGCGCTTGCCGTAGAGGTCCTCCGGCCGCCGGATGTCGGACTTCACGATGATCTGCTGGGCCCCGGAGATGTCCGACATCTGGGCCAAGATCTTGATCGGAAACGGTGCCCCGCGCAGGGTCGTGGTCGGCGTGCTGCCGGAACTGCCCATAGCCAGGCTCCCGCCCACGATCGCCGCCGACAGGTCGCCTCCCGAGGGGAAGTACTTCAGCTCCACCTCGAGCCCGACCGCCTTGAAGAATCCCTTCTCGCGGGCAATCACCAGCTCGGTGCCGAGGTTCGGATCCTTCGCGGTTCCGATGGCCAACGTCGTCATCTCGAGCGCGAAGCCTTGTCCGGCGGTCGAGACGAAGAACAACGCAGCCACCATGCCGAGTGCTCCGATCAGCAGCCCACACCGACGTGTACGACTTCTCCACCATCGAGGTTTCATTGGCTCCTCCTGTGTCTGTCGATCTCGACGTCTCATGCCGTCTGGGCGCGCCCGCCCGTTTCCTTCCAGCGAACGACACGGCGATCGACGTCCAGCAGGATCTTGTTGAGCAGAAATCCGAGGACGCCGATGCACGCCATCCCGACGAGCATCTGATCGGTCCGGAATCGGTATCGCGCATCGTTGATCAGATATCCCAGGCCGACACTGGACGCGATCAGCTCCGCGGCCACGAGGACGATGAAGGCCATGCCCATGCCGAGCCGGGCCCCCACCACCATGTAGGGAAAGGCGGATCGCATCACGACGTCACGGAAGATCTGCGACCGGCTCGCCCCGAGCGTCTCCGCCGCCCTGATGTGGAGGGGATCCACCTCGGCGAAGCCCGCCATGGTGTTGACCAGGATCGGGAAGAAGGCGCCGTACGTGATGATGGCAATCTTCGAGAGCTCCCCGATGCCGAACCACAGCATCGCGAGCGGGATCACGGCGATGGGCGGAATCGGCCGAATCATCTCCAGGAGGGGTTCCAGCAACCCCCGGACCACGGGAAAGATGCCCATCACCACTCCCAGCGGGAGGGCCACGGCCAGCGCCAGCAGGAAGCCTTCGACGACCCGGAGGAGACTGGCGCCAACATCGCGGGGCAGGCTCCCGTCGCGCACCAGGGTCACGAAGCTCTGCAAGACCTCGACGGGAGGCGGGAACAGGACGGGGTT
>DATFVU010000209.1:0-2132 GCA_035260145.1 Candidatus Polarisedimenticolia bacterium
GAAGAACTGGTTGCTGAACGAGTCGGTTCCCACATAGGTGCCGCGATTCATCGTCTGCTCCGGATCGGGCGTGTAGATCATCACCGGCGCGGGGAGTTGGCCGGTCGTCGGGTCCTGATCCGGGCAGTTGAACGTCGCCTCGGGCAGCTGATTTGCGGGGAAAACCAGGTCGATCCCGTACAGGGGCTGGGGACCGGGCTGGATGATCATCGTGCCGTCCCCAGGGCCGTACTGGAAGGTCTGGGTAGGAATGTCGATGGTGCAGACGGGATCGGCGGCGTAGACCGTCCCGCTGCCCGAGACGGTGACCGACCCGCTGACGACCGAGGCGTCGTCCCAGACCTCGCTCGCGTAATCGGGGAACCACGGGTTGATCTGTCCGGCGGGGTCGAAGTCGACGTTCCCGCTCCAGCTCCAGTCCACCGACGTGGTGATGCCGTCGTCGTAATGGGCCATGCCGCTGAAGCTGCCCTGCGGATTGGGGAGGCAGACGTCCGCCCTCGGCCTGATCGCCGAATGTGCGCCCGCGATCGGTGGCAAGAAGACCAGGCTGAACGGCCGGCTGTCATTCGGTGTGATCGACGCATTTGAGAGCACCAGGGTCAGCTTGTCGATGTTGCAGAACGGGACGTCCTGCTTGGCGATCTGCGTCCAGTCCTCCACTGTGCTCGTGCCGTCCTTGTAGGTGATGATCGCCTGGATGCCGGCCTCGTCCGAGAGGCCGCCGAGGTTCTGGTAGGTGAGCGAGTTCACAGTGGTGTCCGGTTCGAAGGTGAGGTACTTCGCCGCCACTGGAGCCACCGAGGCGACCACGGGCGTGGGCTGGTCGGCCGGCAGCGTCGTGTCGGACTCCACCTTCGGTGTGTTCGTGATCTGGTCATAGGACTGGAAGTTGGTGATCGGGTCCTTGTTCCAAACAGCCCTCGCGAAGTCCCTCCAGGCCTGCGCCCATCCCGATGCGAAGAGTGATTTCGTCGCGTTGAGGCTCTTCTGAGCCGCGACCGCGTTCCAGACCTGGCGGACGATGGTCGGATCGTTCCCCTTCCGCGCGGCCCACATCCAGAACAGATACGTGCCGTAGTCGTGGTGGTTCGGATCGGTCGAGTCCAGGGACTTGTCGGGATAGGGGAAGAAGTACGGGAGGGCGTTCCACTCCGTCTGGGCAGGGGTCAGACCGACTGGGTAGTGGGAGTTGCTGGCGTAGTCCTGCGCCCACTGCGCGGTTCCCTCCTTCAGCCAGGCGTTCTCGCCGCTGGACATGTCCCCCGAGCTGAAGGTGAAGGCGTATTGGATCATGTGCATGAACTCGTGGGCGAGGAATGGCGTGGTCGAGTCGATGCCCGTGCGGGGAAAGACCATGTGCGCGGGTGTGTCCTCCTGACGCAGGGTGGGCGTGGTGGTCGCGTGGCCGACATCGACGAGCGCGATGTCCACTGCGTCGGAGCCTCCGGCGCACACACCTGTCGATCCGAAGTCCGGCTCAGGCTCGCGCCCCATGAGGTTCGTCAGGGCCGGCCAGATCTTGGCCTCCATCGCGCTCAGCAGGTTGCCGGCCAACGCTGCGTCCGTCGCCGCGTAGCGGTCCTGGTACCAGATGCGGACCTTGCCGGCGGCCGGTCCTGAGATCGCCTCCAGGAAGTGCCAATCCTCGAGAGCGACGTCGCCGCTCGTTGCGCACCAGGGGGAATCCGGATCGGCGTCTGCAGCGCGGGCGGACGCGTCCCTTGGCGAGACGGTCGCGCTCGGCGTCGCACCCCTGATCAGCTGCTCCCAGTAGCTGCCCTCGTGCATGGGTGGGATCAGGAAGGGGCCGAGCGTCGCCTTGGCGGCGTCGGAGAGCTGGTTCCACTGAGCGGTGACGTCGTCGAGAGGCGGTTCCGAGAGCGGATCGGACGTGCCCACGTACGCCGTCGGCAGTCGGGGATCTCCGAAACCGGCGAACACCTTGTAGATCAGACCCTGCTCCGCGGTGATCGCCCCGCTGGCGACCGCGTCGTCGATCTTCTGCTCCGTAGTGCGGGTGTCCGGAGGCGGTGGAGGCGGGGGCGGCGTCGTCGGCCCGCTGCCGGTCGCCGGCGGGATGGCCGGCGCCGTCTTCTTCTTGCACCTCGCCTTCTTCTTGGCGGTTGCGG
>DATFVU010000210.1:0-2083 GCA_035260145.1 Candidatus Polarisedimenticolia bacterium
GTGGCCGGAATAGGAGGCGACGTTGACCGCGGGCGGGTGGCGATCGAGGCGGCGGAAGAAGCGCTCCAGGGGATAGTACGACCCTCCGTCCTGGCCGACGACGATGGTGGTGATCCCCTGACTGGTGGCGGCGGTGGCGTCGGGGATGTCGAAGATCTGATCGTCGCCATGGCTGTGCGTGTCGATGAAGCCCGGCGCGAGAGTCAGGCCGGCGCCCTCCACGATCACGTCCCCCGCTCCGGGGGCCGCGCTTCCGACCGACACGATGAGGTCATTCTCGACCCTGACATTGGCCTTGCGTCCGGGGGAGCCGGTGCCGTCGAGGATGGTGGCGTGGACGATGACCGTCGCGGCCCTGGGAGGAGCGGCCGGAGCGTCGTCCGAGGCGCGGGTTGAGGAGGGTCCCGGACCCGCCGGCAGAAGGAGCGCGATGCAGAGGAGTCCTGCGAGCAGGAGTTCGCGGCGAATCGTCGGCATCACTCTCCTCCCGGGAATGTTCGAGCGGGCGCACGATAGCACAGGCCGCCCCACCATGGTCCAGATCCCGGTCACGCGACGTCGGCTGATAGACGGAGCGTTGACGCGCGCTCGATGATCTGTCCCGATGGACGGACGAGTGCTGCGGAACAGAGTTTGCACTCGGAGTGGACCGCGGGTCCGTCCCGCGTCCGCCAAGGAAGGAGGGGCTTCCGGTGCACATCCACATGATGTCTGTGTCGCGAACGGTGCGTATCATGATGATAGGGATCTCTCTGGCGGCGGCCGGCCTTGCGGCCGGTTGCGCGCGACCGCAGCCGGGGGACCCCCTCCCCGGGCTGCAGCGCTCCGAGCGGGCGCGCTTCGATCGCGGAAAAGAAGTGTTCGAAAGAGAGTTCACTCCCGAGACCGGGCTCGGACCTCTGTTCAATTCCACCGCGTGCGGCGAGTGCCACGAGGAGCCGGCCGCCGGCGGCTTCGGCGACGAGGTGGAGATCCACGCCACGGCGTTCCTGGTGCGCGGTGACGGCAAGGATCCCCACACGGGCGGCTCGGGAGGGGAGGTCTGCGATCCGCTCGCGGATCAGGGGGGCCCGGTCGTGCAGCAACAGGTGACGCCGGCCCTGAAGGCGGCTCTCGGAATCGACGCGGAGCCGGTCCCGTCGCGCGCCACCGCGACGGGGAAGCGAACCTCTCCCGCGATCTTCGGCCTGGGTCTTCTGGACGCCGTTCCCGACGACGCGATCCTGGCCTACGCCGACCCGGACGACAAGGACGGGGATGGAGTCTCCGGGCGACCCAACCGGTTCGTGGACGGCCGGCTCGGCCGCTTCGGCCGCAAGGCGTTCCTGCCGGCCCTGAAGGAGTTCAACGCCGGGGCGTTCCAGATCGAGATGGGGATCACCAGCCCGGCCGTCCCGGATGAAGAGACGATAGGCGGCCAACCGATCCCGTCCGGAGTCGATCCGACGCCGGAGCCGGAGCTGTCTCAGAAGGACATCGACCTGGCGGATGATTTCGTGCGTTTTCTGGCCCCGCCGCGCGCCCAGGGCGGGCTGCGCGTCCGGAAAGGAGAGGAGCTGTTCGCGAAGATCGGCTGCGCGACCTGCCACGTGCCTTTCTTGAAGACGGGGCCGAGCGACGTGGCGGCGCTGCGGGACAAGCGGGTCGCGGCCTACACCGACCTGCTCCTCCACGACATGGGAAAGGACCTGGCGGACATCTGCCTCGGCCTGGCCACTCCATCCGAGTTCCGGACCGAGCCCCTGATGGGCCTTCGACTGAGGACCCGGTTCCTGCACGATGGCCGCGCCTCGACCATCGAAGAAGCGGTCCGCCTGCACGACGGCGAAGGCAAGGGATCGCGCGATCGTTTCGCGGCGCTGTCCGACGAGCAGAGGCGGGCGCTGCTCCTGTTCCTCGGGTCGCTCTAGGAGCTACCGGAGCGAGATACCGGCCAGAATGCCGTAGTCCTCGGCGGTCTCGGAGAGACCATAGTAGGCGGTGGTGCGAAGCGTCAGCTTGCGCGCGAAGCTGTGATCGCACCCGAGCGAGATATCGGCCAGAGCGGACCTTCCGGAGATGACCGACTGCAGCCATTTGTAGG
>DATFVU010000211.1:0-3204 GCA_035260145.1 Candidatus Polarisedimenticolia bacterium
TGGGGACGGGTCCCGTTCGGCCCGTTCGGCGCCGGCAGCGGGAACGCCGCGCGGGAGCGCCTGGTGCGTAAGAGTCCCCGCGGGCCCGAAAACCCGGTCGCGCCGTCGGCTCGGAACCTGGCCTGCTTCATGAGCGATCAGAGGTGTGACTTATCGTGGCACACTCTCCAATCATTCTGGCCACAGGTCCGGTTCGTGTCAACTAGATTTGTCTGCCTGACGCGCGAAAACGGCCGCGATGCGCGCCGCCGCCCGGCCATCCCACAGAGGAATCGCGCGGGACCGCCGCGAGGTCGCGCGCAGAATGCGGCGGGCCGCCGTGACGATCTTTCGCGTATCGCTGCCGACCAGGACGTTCGTCCCGCGCGTGATGGTGATCGGCCGCTCGGTATTCTCCCGAAGGGTCAGGCAGGGAACACCCAGGATCGAGGCCTCCTCCTGGATGCCGCCCGAATCGGTCAGGACGAGCCGGGCCCGCTTCTGCAGATGCAGGAAATCGAGATAGCCGAGCGGCTCGATGAGACGGAGGCCGACCGGTCCCGGGGCGCCGCGCGCGGCCGGGCCAGGGCGCATCGCCCCGGCCCCCGCGTCCCCTCCGACGCGCACACCCAGCGCGTGCATCATCTTCACGGTCCGCGGGTGCGCCGGAAAGACGATCGGCAACTCGCGCGACACCATCTCGATCGCCAGGAAGATCCGCCGCAGCGCCCCGGGATCGTCCACGTTCGACGGCCGGTGCAGGGTGAGAAGACCGAACGGCTGCCCGATCTCCAGCCGGCGCATCACGTCGGACGAGTCGGCCCGCGCCAGGAAGCGCCGCAGCGTGTCGATCATGACGTTGCCGACCCGATGGATCCTGCGGCGCTCGACTCCCTCGGCGATGAGATTGCGATCGGCGTCCGGACTGGTGGTGAACAGCAGGTCGGACAGGGCGTCGGTGACGACCCGGTTGACCTCCTCCGGCATCGAGCGATCGCGCGACCGCAGACCGGCCTCGACGTGCGCCACCTTCACGGGAGGGGCCATCTTCGCGGCCACCACCGCGCAGGCCAGCGTCGAATTGACGTCGCCGACCACCACGACCCAGTCGGGCCGTGAGGCCATGAGAGCCTTCTCGAACTCCTGCATGATGCGGGCGGTCTGCACGGCATGGCTTCCCGAGCCGACCTCCAGATTCAGATCGGGTCTCGGGATCCCGAGCTCCTGGAAGAACACGTCGGACATCGACTCGTCGTAATGCTGCCCGGTGTGGACGAGGCGGGCGTCGAACCGATCGGGACGCGCCCGAAACTCGCGCAGCAGCGGCGCGACTTTCATGAAATTGGGGCGGGCGCCTGCGACGAGGAGGAGGCGGAGCGGACGGGGGGGACCGGGGTGACGTGGCGGACGGCGGGGATGGACGGGGCGGCGCCGTGGGCGCTTCTTCATCCGCGGCCCAGCACGTCGCGCAGCGCCTCGCACACCGTGTCGACCTGGGTCTCGGTCATCTCCGGATAGAGCGGCAGAGACAGCACCTCTCGCGCGGCCCGCTCGGCGATCGGGAAACGGCCCTCTTTGAAACCCATGGCGGCGTAGCACGGCTGCAGATGGACCGGGATCGGATAGTGCACCCCGGTCTCGATGCCTTTCTCCAAGAGAGCCGCGCGCAATCGGTCGCGGGAGGGACTGGGCGCCTTCCCTCCCGGGACGACGCGGATCGTGTAGAGGTGATAGACGTGCGCTCCCCAGGATCTCTCGACCGGGAGGCGCACGCGCGCCGAGTCCTCGCCGGGCCCCGCGGCCAGACCCAGCTCTTTCAGCCGCTCGCTGTATCGTGCGGCCAGGGCGCGCCGCCTTGCGTTCCATCCCGCCAGACGCTTCAGCTTGACGCGCAGGATCGCCGCCTGCAGCGCGTCCATGCGGCCGTTGTACCCCTCTTCGGCGTGGATGTACTTCTCCGACTGCCCGTGGTCGCGCAACCGCCGCACTCTCGCCGCGACATCGGCCCGCGCGGTCGTGACCATCCCACCCTCGCCGCAGCCGCCGAGATTCTTCGTCGGGTAGAACGAGAAGCACCCCGCGTCTCCGAGCGAGCCGGCCGACCGCCCCGGCCGGCCGCCGCTTCCCCGGTACTGCGCCCCGTGCGCCTGACAGGCGTCCTCGATCACCGCCAGCCCGCGCCTGCGGGCGAGGTCGAGGAGCGGATCCATGTCGGCCGTCTGCCCGTAGAGGTGGATGGGAATAATGGCGCGCGTGCGCGGTGTGATCGCCTTCTCGACCGCGGCCGCATCGATCGTCAGCGACTGCGGCTCGACGTCGACGAACACGGAGCGCGCCCCGGCCTGACTGATCGCCTCCGTCGTCGCGATGAAGGTCAGGGGCGAGGTGATGACTTCGTCCGGGGCGGCGGACGCCGAAGCGGACCCCGCTCCCGCGCTTCCGCCAGCGAGGAACTCGGAGCGCGCGCGTTCCCCCACTCCGGCAGCCATCAGCGCGAAGCGCAGGGCGTCGGTGCCGCTGGCGAGGGCGACCGCGTGCGGCGTTCCGCAGAAGGCCGCGAACTCGCTCTCGAGGCCGTCGATCTCCGGGCCGCCGATGTAGCGGCCCGAGGAAAGGACCCGCCCGATCGCGGCGTCAAGCTCGTCCCGCATTCCCGCATGCGTGGCTGCCAGATCGATCGACGGGATGCGACCGCTTTGATTCACCGCCTTCGTCGATTCGTCGGCTGCGCGCACGCGCGATCCTCCCCCTGCAAAGGGCACTCTGAAGGGCAGATTGTGGGACAGCCGTCGACACAAGTCAACGGCGGGTACCGCCGGCGACATCGATTGTCAAAGACCCAGGATTCTCGGGGCGGAGCACGCAACCGGGAACCCGTGCGTGTCCGACGGCTTGCAGAACCCCGTTCAGCCCGCGCCGCCATACGCACTCGCTGGCAGCGGGATTTCGGGCAGCGGAATTTCGGGCAGCGGGATGTTCGGCCGGCGCGTCACGATCGTCTCTGCGAAATAACGCACGAGCGGCTCGCCACCCGGGCGGATCCCCAGGTCCCACCACAGGAACCCGGGCGCCCGGCCGAAACAGCGCAGTCGGCCCGCGTGCACACCCTGCTGATGGTGTCCGACGCAGAGCGTGACCAGGTTGTCGTCGTCATCGGTTCCCTGCTGCGACCGGAAGACGATGTGGTGCTCGTTCAGAGCGCTGCGCGACGTGCAGCCAGGCACA
>DATFVU010000212.1:0-3570 GCA_035260145.1 Candidatus Polarisedimenticolia bacterium
AGTCGTATTCCGGCGCCCCGCACGCGTATCGATCGGTCCCCCCGAAGGGACGGTAGGCCTCCTCGAGGAACGACCCGATTCTGCGGAACGAGTCCGCCGCCTCGCGTCCCGCGGAGGACAGGCGGTTCATCACCTCCTCGGCGTACGGCTGTCCCTTCAGGAGCCCCGCCGCCTGTTCCGTAAGGGCCTTGGCGAAATACTCGGCGTGGCCGGGCGCGGCATCGATGCCGTCGAACCGCACCATGCGTTGATCCGGGACGTTCCCCGCCTGGATGCCCTCCTGCAGCGCGGCCTGGACGGCGCGCAGGTACGCGGGAATGGCCTGGACGCGGCGCGTCACCCGATCCCACTCCTCGGCCGTGCCGCGCCTCCCGTCCGGGAGCTCGGTCATCTGCTGGATCTGCCAGTCGACGCCGCGGAAGGGGGCGACCAGATAGGTGTCGACGCTCTTCTGGTCGTGGCGCCGGTCCACCAGAATCCGGAGCATGAAGCGGATCTGCGCGCGCACCACCTCCCGGTCGATGGCGTCGTCGGCTGACAGGGAGGCGGCGTCGACCTTGTCCAGGTCGGCGAGGATCGAGCGGTAGAAGGCGATCTCGTCGGCCCGCCCCGCCTCCGTGACGTCCGGCAGGGAGGCGCTGATGTCGGCCAGCTCGGCGCTGACGCCGTCCCCTCCGAGATACGTCGCGGTGATCGGATTCCTCTTCAGGAAGCCGACGAAGTAACGCTCGCGGAGGTCGGACCAGGCCACGCGGACGTCCTTTCCGGCGCAGGCGACGTGGGCCGCGACCGCGGCCGCGAGGAGGACGGGGATGACGAACTGTCCGTGCGGCCTCAACAAACGCCCTCGATGCATGGTCTCCCGCGCCATCTCCGGCGGGCGCGCATGATAACATCATTGCTCCTCATGAACACCGCATGGAGCGCGTCGTTCGGCTCGAAGACGCGGGGCGCGGTCGGGTTCCTGGCGATAGCCGGCTGCCTCGCCCTGGGCGGGTCGATCCTCGCGGCGCCGCCCGCGCCGCCGGTCACCTCCACCGGCGCGCCCCACCCCTCGGCCCCCATCGTCAAGGTCGCAGGGATGACGCTCGAGATCCGCTCGGGGCGCGTGGTGATCACCGAGGTGGCGAAGGGCTCCGCCGCGGATCGCGCCGGCGTGCTCCCCCTGGACGTCGTCCTGGTGGCGAACGACCGGAGCCTGGTCGATCTCGACCCGATCACGCCGCAGCAGGTGCTCGGGCTCCTGGTGCAGGAACGAACGCTCCGCACGCGCATGGTTCTCGGGCGCGGCGCCGGCACGCTGTCGGTCGACCTGCCCGAAGACCTCGATGAGCCGCCGCCCGCGGCGGCGCCCCCCCTCCTTGGTCCGGGAGTGGAGGCCCCCCCCTTCAGCGGGCGCGACCTCCACGGCAGGGAGATCTCACTGAAGGACCGGCGCGGCGGCCTGGTCCTGATCGACTTCTGGGCCAGCACCTGCCCCCCCTGCGAGAGGGCCGTCATTCCGCTCCGGCGCATCGCCGAGCAGTTCAAAGACCGACTGACGATCGTGGGCGTGGGGCTCGACGTCGATCGAAAGGCGTACGAGGCGTTCGTCTACAACCACCACCTCCCCGGAGATCAGTTGTTCGACGGTGAAGGCTGGGGCGGGCCGATCGCCTCTCAGTACGGGGTCAAGGAAAGCGGTATTCCGTTCTACGTCCTCGTCGACAGAGGCGGTGCTATCGCCGCCATCGGAACGAGCCTCGATACCATCGAGCCGACGATCGTCCGGCTGGCGGGTCCGGACCGATAGTCGTCCTCTCAGTTCTCGTGACGCTCCAGGTGCGCCACCGATTCGTACACCGGAGCCGCCCCCTCTCCGTCGACCCTCGGAAAGACACGGCGCAGCCAGATCGGGGTGATCATCGTGGTCACCAGAACCATCAGGACCATCGCGGAGAAGATGTCGTTTTCGATGATCCCGTGCGCCAGCCCGTATCCCGCGACGATCAGTCCCACCTCGCCGCGCGAGATCATCCCCACGCCGACGCGGAGAGCCTCCCGGCGGTCGAAGCCCGCAAGCAAAGCGAGGACGCCGCAGCCGACCACCTTGCCCAGGATGGCGACGGTCAGGATGAACAGGGTCAGCGGGATCTGGCCGATGAGCTGCCGGACGTCCGCCCGCAGGCCGATGTTGATCAGGAAGACCGGCACGAAGAAGGAGTAGGTCAGAGGATGGATGCCCCGATCGATGCGCTCCTTGCAGGACGTCTGCGCGAACAGCACGCCCGCCATGTAGGAGCCGGTGATCGCCGCCACGCCGCCGAGGTACTCGGCCGCCCAGGCGTACAGGAAGGTCACGACGACGACGAGCGCCATCAACGGCTCGCTCACGGTCAGGCGGGCGGCCCATGCGGCCAGCCGCCCCAGGGTGCGGCGTCCGAGGATCCAGGCCAGCGCGAAGAAAAACACCATCCGGAAGGTGACCCAGGCGATCATCGCCGCCGTCGATGAAGAGCCGATCCGCGCCGCATCTGCAACGGTCTCACCGACCGCCGTCTGGGCCGCCGCCGGAGGGGTCGACGCCCCACTCCCGGCGAACGCCACCACGAGCGACAACACGACGATCCCCATGACGTCGTCGATGACCGCGGCCCCGAGAATCGTGCTCCCCTCCTTGGAGCGCAGGCTCTTCAGCTCCATCAGCGTCTGGGCCGAAATGCTCACGCTGGTCGCCGTCAGGACCGCCCCCATGAAAAACCCCTGGCTCCATCCATAATTGAACAGGTGGGCGGCCCAGGCCCCGGTGAACAGCGGCAGGACCACTCCGCCTATGGCGGCCCAGAATGCGACCTTTCCGACCCGGCGCATTTCCGCAAGATCTGTCTCCATGCCCGCCACGAACATCAGCAGGACGACGCCGATCTCCGCCAGGGCGTGCACGAAACCGGCCGGGTCGAGATGCGTGGCGCTCGCCCCTCCGTGCGGCGCGAACACCCTCCACCCCAGGACGTTCAGAAGGCTCGGGCCCAAAAGCAGCCCCACCAGGATCTCGCCGAACACCGCGGGCTGACCGAGCCGGACGCTCAGGGCGCCGGCCCCCTTCGAAGCGATCGTGATCAGGGACAGGAGCAGGAGAATCTGCAGGACTTCGTTCATGGCGGACATCGTCTATCGCACACGCCGCCGGCCGTCAAGTACAATTGTCCGGGAGATCGGGAGGCACAGGATCCGAGCCGCGAAGACGAATGGTGCCAGCCGTCAGCATGCGCCTCCGCGCGACCCTCATTCTGGCCTGCCTGATCCCGGGAGTCGCCCTGGCGTCCGATCTGGGCGACCCCTTTCCCGTCCGGGAGGCGCTCCCCTTCAAGCTTCTGTTTCTCGACCAGCCTCCCGGCGGCGCCCACCTGCAGCCGCCGTCCGAGGCGCGCTTTTCCTTCGACGCGGTCTACGTCAACACCATGGTGGCGACCGACGACCTGATCCTTCTCTACTCGCGCGTCGGGCAGCGGGTTTATGACGGCAAGGTCGATCTGGCGGTCCTCCGGATGGTGGCCGGTGTGCAGCCGTCCCAGACCGCCTTCATCATCG
>DATFVU010000213.1:0-12970 GCA_035260145.1 Candidatus Polarisedimenticolia bacterium
ATCGCCGAAGAACTTCTTCAGATGTTCCCGCTCGTCCGTCACAACCCTTCCTCCGTCAGCCGCGCCAGGAGCGCCCTTTTGCCGCGCTCGTAGTGGGTCCGCGCGCTCCCCACGCCGATCCCCAGGACGGCGGCGGCCTGCTCGATCGTCATGTCGTGATGGAAGACCAGCTCGAGGACCTGCCGCTGGCGGGCCGAGATCGACGTCATCGCCCGCCGCAGGCGCGCGGTCCGCTCCGCGGCCTCGAGCCCGGCGCGCGGGTCGGGCGCCGCCGGCGGATCGGGCCGGCGCCGCGCCCACTGTCCGAGGAGGATCCCCCGGACGAGACCCCCGCGACGCCGGCCCATGGCGGTCCGGCGGATGACCGAGAAGAGCCAGGTCGTCGGGCTGGCGTCCCCGTTGAACCGCGCCCGCCCCGCGAGCACGTTCAAGTAGACAGTTTGAAGCACGTCCCGCGCCTCCTCTCGATCTCCCCGGCAGCACGTCAACGCCCAGCGAAAGCTCGCCAGATGGTGCTCCTCGAGAACCCTCTCCCAGTCCTCCCGAGTCATCGGGTTCATCGGAGCCCCTCGCGCGCGCCGATCGTCTTATTGGTGGTCCGGCGGCCCTCTTTATATGACATGCGGGCGCCTTTCCCGGCCGCAGCGGGCCCGCAAGCGCACTTCCTGATCCAGATCATGGACGCCGGCGCCTACCGTTCGCTAGGCTTCACGCCAGGATGCCCATCGACTCGTACCGCTTCCTCGACTTCGCGTCACGGCAGGTCATGAAGGCTTGGGCCGCTCGCGAGGAGCCCGGTGTAATCCCTTTCACGCCGCCGGCGAAGCCGCTGAGCGCCTGCACGGTGGCGCTGGTTTCGACCGCCGGCGTGGCGCACAACGACGATCGCCCCTTCGATCAGGAAGGCGAGCGGCGGAACCCGTGGTGGGGCGACCCGAGCTACCGGGAGATCCCCCTCGGCACGACCGAGAAAGACGTCCGGCTGTACCACCTGCACATCGACCCGCGGTTCGGCGAGGCGGATCTCGACGTGGTGCTGCCGATGCGCCGGCTGGCCGAGCTCGCTTGCGAGGGATTCATCGGGCCCCCGGCGCGCACGCACTACTCGCTGATGGGCTATATCCTCGATCCAAAGGAGCTGATCGAAAAGACCGCGCCTGCCCTCGCCGCGCGCATGCGCGCCGAGGGGGTCGACGCGGCGGTGCTCGCTCCGGCCTGACCATTCTGCTGCCGGTCCGTGGGACTGGTCCATCGCGTTCTGGAGACGGCCGGGATTCCGACGGTGACGCTGTCGATGATCCCCGCCCTGACGAGAGCGGTCGGGGTGCCGCGTCTGGCCGGGATCGGCTACCCGATGGGCCGGCCGTTCGGCAGGATGCTCGACGCCGACGGCCAGCGCGCCGTGCTGCGCGCGACGCTGGATCTGCTCGCGACCGCCTCCGGGCCCGACGCCTACGCCGAGCTGCCCTTCGTGTGGCCCGAGTCGCCGGCCCGCGCGCGCAACGTCAGCAAAGACCTCCCTCCGCCCCCCATCGTCGACCTCCTCAAGAGGAAGCCGTGGCTCGTGGCGAACCTGTACAGCGGGCGGATCCCCCAAGGCGCGGACTGATAGGATGGGACGGCGGGCTTCGCCGGGACGCACCGGGGCCGCCCCGGGCGCATCCATGTCTTCGGGAGGCTCTTTATAAACCTGCGAAGGACGCTGGCGGGGCTCCTCATATCGGTACCTGTCTGGGCGGGTAGCGCCGGCGTGTACGGATCGTACTGGGACGCCGGAGAGGCGGACGACAGCGCGGGGGGCGGCGCGAAGATCGATTTCCCGCTCGCGAAGGTCGTCGAGCTGGAGCTCCGCGGCACGTACTATCCGAATCTGGTCACGGACGTGATCGGACAGAGGATCGAGGTCAAGGCGACGCCTCTGGACGGCGGTCTGCGCGTGACCTTTCTCCCTTCCGGAAGAGTTCATCTGTTCGCCGGCGCCGGTCTCAGTTTCTATCTCCTGACCACCGACCGGGGGGAGATCGACAACACGAGCGGCATCTACGGGTTGGTCGGCCTGGACTTCGGAAACGCCGCCAGCCGGTTCTTCGTGGAGGCGATGTGGAGGAAGATGGACACAGAGGTCACCTTCATGGCGATCGGGCGCGACGTCGAGTTCGACGGTCTCGCCGCGGATGCCGGTGTCGTCTGGCGATGGGGGAGGTAGGCCCATAGGACGGGCCGGTCTTCCCACTTTCAAACGGGACTGTTCGGGATCGGACAGTCGGGCCCGCCTGCCGGCCCGGCGTTCGTCCCGTTTCTCCGCGAAACCCCTGTATTCGGGGTGGCCGTGCGATTGGCACGATTCATGAAAGGGAATGGCCTGTCACGGAAGGAGGGCCGCCGCATGAAGACGATCGACGAACTCGCGATGGACATCGAAATCGGGGGAGATCCGGCGCGCTCCACCGTCGAGCTGACGCTCTCCGCCAGGGCTGGCGAAGACGCCCGGACCGTGCACCTGACGCGCGACGAAGCCCGCCGGCTCGCGGCGCTCCTTCTGTTCCAGGCGGCGCGGCTGGACCGGCCTGAGTCGAGCTGGCGCCTGCCTCACCCCGAATTCGTGCGCCGGAGCGCCTGAGCTCTCCCGCCCGCGCCCCAATCGGTTCTCAAGTCTTTCGGGCCTCGGGGAAACGCGGCAGGCCGTCGTCCGGGATCGGCTCCCAGCATGCGGCGTAGGCGACGTACTGCCGCACCGACGGTCGGATCCCCGGGTCGCTGTCGAACGTCCCCATGCGCACGCTGATCACCTCGGGGTCCTGCTGGCTCTGAGCCCAGAGAGCCCCGCCGCAGTTCGTGCAGAAGACCTTCGCGAAGCCCTCCGGCGGGCGGTACGCCTTGATCATCTCCTGACCGGTGAGGATCCGCAGCGACCCCGGCGCGATGCGCGCCGAGACCGCGGCCGCGCTCCCCGTGCGCCGCTGGCAGCGCGTGCAGTGGCAGTAGTTGGCGAACAGGAGCGGCTTGTTGATCTCGTAGCGGACGCCGCCGCACAGGCAGTGTCCGGTCAGCGGCATGTCGGTCATGGGTCGCCTCCTTCCTCAGTCATATCCGAAGGTGTACAGTCTAGACCATGACGACAACCCCTCCCACGGCCCCCGGGCCCGACGAGAACGACGCCGCCCCGTTGCGGCGCGCCGGAGGGCGGGGGGATCTGGCCGTCGTCTCTGAGCTGCTGCCGTATCTGAAGCCCTACATCGGCCGCATCGTTCTGTCCCTCGCCCTCATCGTGGCCTCCAAGATCGCGATCCTCCTCGTGCCGATCGCCCTGAAGGGGATCGTCGACGAGCTCAACCTGAAAGCCTCTCTCCTGATTCTGCCGGTGGGGCTCCTGCTCGCCTACGGAGCCTCGCGCATCGGCGTGACGCTGTTCACCGAGCTGCGGCAGGTCGTGTTCGCGCGCGTCATGGCGCGTTCGTCGCGGCAGATCGGGGTGAAGGTGTTCCGCCACCTGCACGATCTGAGTCTGAGATTCCACCTCGACCGGCGCACGGGGGGCGTGGCGCGCGACCTGGAGCGGGGGAGCACGGCGGTCTCCGACCTTCTCGACTGGACCCTCTACACCATCGTGCCGACCGCCGTGGAGGTTCTGCTGGTCACGGGCTTTCTCGTGTGGAAGTACGACTGGGGGTTCGCGCTGATTATCGTGGTGACGCTCGTGGCGTACGCCGCCTGGTCGTTCATCGTGACCGAATGGCGGACGCGCTACTACCGCGCCGCGGTCGAGGCGGACACGCGCGCCAACGAGCGGGCGGTCGACTCGCTGATCAACTACGAGACCGTCAAGTACTTCAACAACGAGCAGCACGAGACGGCGCGCTACGACGAGAGCCTGCGCCGCCTGGAGAACGCCAACGTCATGGCGCAGAAAACACTCGCCCTCCTGAATCTCGGGCAGACGGTGATCGTGGCGATCGGTGTCACCGCCATGATGTGGCGCGCGGCGGCAGGGGTGGTGGCCGGGGCCCTCACGGTCGGCGACCTGGTGCTGGTCAACGCCTATCTCCTGCAACTGTCGTCGCCCCTGTTCTTCCTCGGCATGATGTACCGCGAGGTGAAGCAGTCGGTCACCAACATGGAGCGGCTGTTCGCGCTTCTGGACCAGCACCCCGACGTGCGCGACCTGCCCGGGGCGGTGCCTCTGGTGACGCGGCGGCCGCGCGTGTCGTTCGAGGGGGTGCGCTTCGGCTACGACCCGCGCCGCGAGATCCTGCACGGGGTGGACTTCGAGGTCCCGCCGGGGGGAACGGTCGCCGTGGTGGGACATTCCGGCTCGGGGAAGTCGACGCTGGCGCGCCTCATGTACCGCTTCTACGACATCGACGCCGGCCACATCCGCATCGACGGCCTCGACCTGCGCGAGATGACGCAGAAATCGCTGCGCGGCGCCATCGGCATCGTCCCGCAGGACACCGTGCTGTTCAACGATTCGATCTTCTACAACATCCTGTACGGCCGCCCCGACGCCGGCCGCGAGGAGGTCGAGGCGGTGGCGCGCGCGGCGCACATCCACGATTTCATCGTCAGCCTTCCCGACGGCTACGCCACCGAGGTGGGGGAGCGCGGACTGAAGCTGTCGGGCGGCGAGAAGCAGCGCGTCGCGATCGCCCGGGCGCTCCTGAAGAACCCGGCGATCCTGATCTTCGACGAGGCGACCTCGGCGCTCGACTCCCAGTCGGAGAAGGCGATTCAGGCGGAGCTCGATCGCATCCAGGTCGGCCGCACCACCCTGGTGATAGCACACAGGCTGTCCACCGTGATGGGGGCCGATCAGATCCTGGTGATGGACCAGGGGCGCATCGTCGAGCGCGGGACGCACGACGAGCTTCTGGCCGGGGGGGGCCACTACGCCGAGATGTGGCGCCTGCAGCAGCAGGAACGGCGGGAGGAGATCCCGACGAGCACCCACGCCTAGACGAACCGCTCGTGGTAGCATCTGGACAAATTTCCCCGCTTCCAACTGATGGGAGGAGGTCTTCTCATGCGCTCCCTTCGCCTCGTCATGCGCGTCGTGTCACTCGCCTGGCTCTGCGTCGCCTCCACCTGGTCGGACCGCGCCGAAGCGGCGCCGGTCGTTGATCGAACGAGCCCCTCGACCGGCCAGGTGGGCCACATTCTCGTGGTGCAGGGACGTGGGCTCCGTGGGGCGGATCTCAAGGTAACGTTCGGCCGGGCTGAAGCCCTCGGCGCCCTCAATCCCGGCGGGAGCGATCGGGTCATCGAGGTGCTCGTTCCGAACAAGGTCGATCCCAGGGACCCGGACACGGTGCCGATCACGGTCGTTGTGGACGGCGTCGAAGCGATCGCTTCCGCACCGCCGCTGCAGTTCACCTACGAGGTCCCGCAGCCAGCGGCCGGCCTCGCTGACTACACGACCGGGGACCCGGACCATCCGAAGAGTGTCGTCGCGAGCCACCCGTTCGTCCTCAGCCTGACCGGCTTGAACTTCCTGATCGCGCGACGGGCCCCGCAACGCTGTCTGGTCGTGGATCCGCATGGGCAGGTGGCGGAGGCGGAGGTCATGACCGATTCAGTCGGCGACGCTCATGTCAGTTGCTCTTTCGCAGGGGTGGAGGCAGCGGGCGACTACGAATTGCTGCTCGCTTTCTCCGATGGTTCGGGAGCGAGCATCCTGGCCCCCGGTTTCGTGCTGGCAGAAAGGCCCATCTTCGGCGATCCTCCGAGCATCGAGAGCGTTGCCTTCGGAACGAACCCCCAGGAGATCGTCGAGTGCGACTTCACCGAGGCCGTGGAGGGTTACTTCTGCACGCTCGGCATTCCGGGGATCAGGGCGGAGCCCGGCATCTTCATCGGAGGTACGTTCACGAGCGTCAGATTCCGAGCGCGGGTCACCGATCCGAACTCCACGCCGACGTTGAGCAACGTCCTTCTCGTGGCCGCGTCCTTTGCCGATCCCGACACTCCGACTGAACGCAGCCTGGTCCTGCTCGACGACGGTTCCGCCAACACGTTTCCATTTCCCCAGAAGGCCGACCTGCCCGAGGACTGTATCGTGGACGCGTCCGGCATCTGTCAATGCGTTCAAAAGGTCTACCGTGTCGACTCGGGCGACGTCGTACCGCGGGACGACGTCTACACGCGCGACATGGCCTTCGTGGATCGGGGCACGCTCCAGGCGGGGCTCCTGCAGGACTGCATCATGCGGCAGAGTCACGACACTCCGCTCCCCCTTGCAGCCGGCTCGACGTTAGAGTTCAAGATCGAAGCCGTCGATCGTGAAGGGGATCTGAGCGTCTGGCCCGCGCGGCTGCGGGCGAGTGTGGGCGCGGGGTCCTTTTCGTGCACCGGGGACGAGTGCGGCTGCTGCCTCCTGACATCAATGGATCCGGCTGCCGAATGCAAGGGCAAGCCCGGGATGCCTTCGGATGATTTCCCTGCGGGCGTCTGCGTTTCTATTTTCTGAGCGGGGACGGGCTCACCAGCTCCGGCCGCCCCCTCCGCCGAAGCCGCCGCCCGAGAATCCGCCCCCTCCGAAGCCGCTCGAGCCCGAACCCGAGCTGCGCGGCTGGCTCGACATCGCCCGGCCGATCGTGGTGAGCCCCTGTCCCATATGGCTGACCAGAAGATGCGGGGTGAACGGGCGGCCGTAGCCGGGGGAGCCGTACCACTTCGGCGGCTCGGTGTAGATGTCGGCGAAGGCGTTGGCCCAGGCGTCGGCGCAGCCCAGAACGATCGCATACGGCAGGATCTTCTCGAACCGTTCGCGCGTGCGGACCCCCTCGCGCTGCAGCCGGTCCGCCTCGACCCGCGACAGAAATTCCCGCAGTCCGAGGATGTCCCGCAGCGCCTGGCGGCCGGCCCGCGTCCGCCGCGGCATGGCGCGCGCGAACACGAGCACGATGAGCCCCGACACGGCGCAGGACAGACCGGCCGCGCGCAGCTCCGGGGCCGAGGCGAGAAAGAACCCGGAGACGGCGATGACGAAGCCCAGACCGAACCAGCCGCGCCGGGTGCGCTGCGGGTTGCCGGCAAAGCAGCCGACGTCGCGCCGGCTCAGCTCGTCATACAGGGCCTTCTGGATACCGGGCAGATGGACGTAGAAGTTGTCGCGCAGGTCGGACACCTTGACGCTCGCGGCCCCGCCGAACAGGGCGGTCATCAGCGCGGCCTCGTGCGGCTTGAGCCCCTCCGGCTCGCGCAGCTTCACCAGTGAGTAGTCGCGGTTGGTGAGAAACAGGAAGCTCTTGGTCTCCTGTTCCTCGATGCGCAGGAATCCCTTCACCGCCAGGTCGACGATCGTGGCGGTGAGGTCGGACAGATCGGCGCTCTCGTCCAAGACCGTCCCCACCTCGGCCGGGGACAGACCGGCGGGCGGCTCGTAGCGCGGCGCAATCGCCTCGCGCCCTCCCGGGTCGCGCCCCAGCGCCCTCCACAGGACGATCATCCCGGCGAGTGTCGCGAACGGCAGCAGCGCCCAGGGAGTGGCGTAGTCGGTGAGGCGATCGATCCTCTGGGCGGCGACGGAGGGGACCGGCAGGATCCCCTTGGGCAGGGCGGTCACCAGCGTCAGCCCCTCGCGCGCATGGAGCGCGCGCCTGGCACCGAACGACAGCGAGCCGGGCTTGCGCTCGATGGCGCAGTCCGACTCGACCGCCCCCTGCGGCCCGGTGAAGCACAGGGCGTCGAGCCCCGAGGCGTCCACACCGTCGGGCAGCTCGAGGCGCGCCACGGCCATGTCGATCGGCACCTCCCATTCCGTCCCGGTGGCGTTCCAGTAGATCTCGTCGTGCGGCTTCAGATACAGGATGCCCCGGCGCACGGTGTAGCTCAGGCGGTACTCGCGCGTGCCGCTGACCAGAATGTCGGGGTCGCCGAGGCGCAGCACCAGGTTGCGCCCCTCGCGCCTCTCCTGCACCGGCACGCGGGCGCCGCTGCCGTCGGTCGCCTGCTGCAGCGACAGCTCGATGTGATAGTCGGCCGCCTGGCCGCGCCCATACGCCACCGGGATGAAGCGCTCGATGCCGTGGCGCTTGTCGCTGCCGAAGTCGTAGGTGATGCGCTCTTCGACCGTGAAGGTGTCGCTTCTGGACAGGACGACGTCGGTCTCGAAGCGGACGACACGCTCGGCCGCGAACGACACCGAGAGGCCGCACGCAAGGGCCAGGACGAGGACGGCGGCGAGCCGCCTCATCCTCCGAAGCTCACCTTGGGGGGCGTGCGCTCCTCGGGGCTGTCGAGACCGAAGAAATCGCGGCGCTTGAACCCGAAGGCGGCGGCGAACAGATTGCCGGGGAAGGTCTCGCAGGCCGTGTTGTAGTCGCGCACCACGGCGTTGTAGTAGCGGCGCGCGTTCTGGATCGCCTCCTCCAGGTCCGAGAGCTGCCGCTGCAGCGCCACGAAGTTCTCATTGGCGCGCAGCTGCGGGTACGCCTCGGCGACCGCGAACAGCGCCGACAGGGCGCGGCTAAGGTCTCCTTCCGCCGCGGCGCGGGTCGCGGCCCCGCCCGGCTGCATGGCCCGGGTGCGCGCCTCGGTCACCTGCTGCAGCGTCCCCTTTTCGTGGGCCGCGTACCCCTTCACCGTCTCGACCAGGTTGGGCACCAGCTCGTGCCGCCGCTTCAGCTGCACGTCGATGTCGCTCCAGGCGTTCTCCCCCCGGTTGCGCAGTCCGACCAGACGATTGAAGAAGATGATCGGGAGGGCCACGACCAAAAGCCCGATGGCCAGCGCGATGATCAGCATCCGTTCTCCTCCGCGGGCGTCGATCCCGCGGCATCATACAAAAGATCGTCCGGCGCCGCCCGACGAGGTTCACGTTATCATTCAGGAGAGATGCAAGAACATCGCATTCGGCCGATCGGCCACGTGCGGTCGCCGCTGAAGTCGGTCGAAAACGCGCCGCCTCAGGGGGACGAGGGGGCGCCCGACGCCTGGATCGAGCTGCGCGAGGACGTGCTACCCGGGATCGACGGCATCGCTCCTGGGCAGGAGCTCATCGTCCTGACCTTCTTTCACAAGGCCCGGCGCGATGTCCTCGAGGTGCATCCCCGGGGGGACGCGACCCGGCCGCTCAGCGGCGTGTTCGCGACGCGCTCCCCCGATCGCCCCAATCCGATCGGTCTGCACCGCGTCCGCGTGATCGAGATCGCCCCGGGCCGCATAAAGGTTCGCCCGCTCGAGGCGATCGACGGCACGCCGGTCGTCGACATCAAGCCGGCGCTCGGTGCTGTCGAGGATCGCTGATCGACCCGGGGCCGGTGAGCGACGCCAGCGCCGTGGAGAACGCCGGGCCCGGCGTCGTCCAGTCGAGAGTCGCCGCGTAGGCCTCGCGCCGCCAGCGATAGGGAAGCGGCACGACCAGGCCCGCACGCGGCGCGGCGACCGCCATGGAGAGCATGTCGTGCAGCACCGCCCGCTGCTGGGGGACGTTCCCCGGCTCCCCCAGGGCGTGGCCGAACGGCCAGTGCAGATACAGGAAGCGCGGCGCCCTGGCCGCGTAGGCGACTTCCTTCACCAGCGCCAGCCCGACCGTCGTCACCCCCTGTCTCTCGATCTCCCTCGCCAGCAGTCCGACGGACCGCGTGCAGATCGGTCAGGCGGGGACCAGGAGAGCGAGGTCGACGCCCGAGCGGCCGAGGCGACGCGCGACCTCTTTGATCGCCGGCATGAGTTTTTGGGCGCTGCCCATCAACCCGAAGCCGTAGTGAACGTCAGACAGCCGGCCGATCACCCGCTCCGCCTCGAGCTCGCGCAGCCTTTCGATCGGGAAGACCAGGTTGATGTCGCGCAGCGCATCGGTCTTGTCGTACGCCTGGTGCGAGATGGCGAGGTCTTCCCGCCGTGCGCTCCCCGGGATGACGCGATAAGTCGAATCGCCGTTGAGATGGAAGGGGTGATCGCCGCGCAGGTGCACGCCGCCGGTCGAGATCAGGGCCACCGTGCAGTCGGCGATTGGTTTTCGCAGAGGCGTCCAGGGGATGTCGCCGGTCGTGAGGCGCCGCAGCTGCGGCAGGGCGATGAGCCTGCTGACGAAACGCCCGAACGCGCTGCCGACCGGGATGACGCCGAAGAGCGTCGCGCTGCCGCTCATCCCCAGACCATGTTCAGGACGATCAAGAGCCATGCGAAGCCAACGACGGCGGCTGACATGACAATCCGCTTCATCTTTGCGCTCCTTCCCGTTCTCGTTCGTGTCAGAGCTGGATCATCCCGCCGTCGATCACCAGCTCCGTCCCCACCACGTAAGCCGATTCGCTGGAGGACAGATAGAGGACCGCGGCGGCGATCTCATCCGGGTGCCCGAACCGCTTCAGGGGGACCTGCTCGGTGATCCGATCCTTGAGCTCCCGGGTCGCCTTCTCCGGCAGCCCCATGCGATCGATGATCGGGGTGGACACGGGCCCCGGGCTGACGACGTTCACGCGCACGCCCCGCGGCAGCAGGTCGCTCGACAGAGTCTTGGCGAGGTTGACCACGGCCGCCTTCGAGGCACCGTAGACGCTCGAGCCGGGCAGGCCGATGTGCGCGTTGATCGAGGCGTTCAGGACCACCGCGCCCCCGCGCGACAGGAGCGGGATCGCCTTCTGGACGGTGAAGAACGCCCCCTTCAGGTTGGTCGCCATCGTCTCGTCGAAGAACGCCTCGGTCACCTCCTCGATCGGGACGAATTTCCCGATGCCGGCGTTGACGAACAGGGCGTCGATGCGGCCGAAGCGCTCCTTGATACGCTCCATCGCGGCCGCGATCTCGGAGACTCGCGAGGAATCGGCCTTGATCGCCAGCACGTCCGCCCCGAGCTCCTTCTGGGCAGCCTTCAGCGTGGCGTCGCTTCGTCCGGTGATCGCCACCTTCGCCCCCTCGCGCGCGAACGCCCGGGCGGTGGCGAGCCCGATGCCGCTGTTCCCTCCGGTAACCACCGCGACCTTGTTCTTGAACCTTTCGCTCATCGCGTCCTCCTCGAAGTGTCGTGACCCCTGTGGCCACGGTGTTATCTACTTCAAACCGTGTGCCAGGTCCGACTGCGACGAGGATCGATCGCGGAACAGGCTGAGCGGGCGTCGGTTGGCGCGCGATCTTGTAGGAATGATGCAGAGCGCCGCCGCTGCCTGAAATCACACACCTGTGCGATAGCAGTCAGCGCCGCTTCAGGCCTGCGGCTCGACGAAGCGCTTCAGGCGGCCCAGGGCGTCGTCCCAGAGGAGCGAGATCCGATCGAGGTACTGGCGCGCGTCGGCCAGTCGCTTCGGCTCGACCTCCCAGATGCGCTCGCGTCCGCGCCGGGCGCCCCGGATCAGCCCCGCCCTGGAGAGAATGTCCAGGTGTTTGCTGACCGCCTGGCGGGTCACGGGGCTCTTCGCGCTCAGGCGCGCGATCGATTCGGGGCCGGTTGTTGACAGCCGCACGAACAGCCTGAGTCGTGTCTCGTCCCCGAGGGCGGCGAACAGGGGAGCGGCGTCGCGAACCTGGGCCGCCTCCATGGCGCTAGCCCGCGACATGGCGCTCGATGTTCTCCATCTGGGTCGCCCATCCCTGGGAGTTCATGCGGAACGCCTCGTCGCGGCGGCCGGCCGGGAGGCGATCGAAGCCGGACTCGACCACCGTGAGCAGCGTCCCATCCGCCGCCTCATCGAGACGGAACTCGACGAGTGTCGTCGGCTCCCTGGAGTAGTCGACCTTCGGGTCGATCGCGGCCGGGTGCCAGCGCAACGAGAACAGTCGCTCGGCATCCATCCGCTCGACGATCACGCTGAACGTCACGTGCTCGTAGCCGGGGTAGGTGACCCGTCCCGTGACCGTCCTGCCGACGGCGAAATTGGAGTCGAGCTTGACGCGGAACCAGGTGCCGAACTCGTCGGCGTTCGTGAGGGCGCGCCAGACGCGCGACTTCGGGGCGCGCAGCGTGATGGCCTTCTCGATGCGATCGGTCTTCGAGGTCATGTCGGGTCCTCCTGATCGGCGCGTCGATGCGCAACCGAATGGTTGCAGTATACGACGGCGCCTGCCGAAAGGCAACCAGATAGTTGCACTCAGATCCCGGTCCTGGAATCCGGTGGGCCAGCGAACGGTTACCGCTTGAGCGCGAGGCGCCAGAACCGGCGCTCGTCGAGCAGGGTGATCCGGTGCCCTTTGGCGCGCAGCCTCTTGATCTCCATCAGCTTCAGCCCCGCGTCGCGTCCCGCCGCCTGCAGCGGGTTGGGGCGGCCGCGCACGATCACGGTTGTGCGCGACGACGGGCCGCCGTGAACCGTGGCGCCGGCCCGACGCGCGGCCCGGGCGGCCACGCTGCGGCGCTTGCTCAGAATACCGGTGAAGGCAAGATGGACACCCTTGAGGGAGCGCAGGGCCCCCGTCTTGAGCGTCGCCGGCGGATTGCGCAGCGCCTCGATCAGGTCGTCGGCGCTCTCGTAGCGCTTGCGGCGCTCGCCGATGCAGCGGTGGATGGTCTCTTTGAGATGATCGCCGCAGGGGAGGCGGCGGATCTCGGAGGTGCGCAGACGCGCGCTCGCGTCCCCCTTCACCAGCATCCCGAGGAGCTGCCCGACCTGATAGACGTCGTCGCGCGCCTGCCACTTCGGCACCGTCCCGGCGAGGATGTCGCTCGGGGCGGTCAGTGCGTTCATGGTGCGCGCCACGATCCCCCCCGGACTGCTCTGCTGCCGCACGATCCCGAAGTCGCCGAGCTTGAGGGAGGGGCCGTCGCACACGAACACGTTCATGGGCGTCAGGTCGCGGTGCAGCAGCTGGCCGCGGTGCAGCTTGCGCAGCACCAGGAGGATTCCGGCGATCTCGCGCCGGACCATTCTCTCGCGCCAGCCCTGCGACGCCCGGTGCAGGAACGCCCTCAGGTCTCCGTGGCGGGCGTACTCGAGCGCCAGACAATAAAGGATGCGCCCCTCCGCCGACGTCAGCGGAAAGGCGTCGTAGACCCGGATGGCGCGCGGATGTCCGTCCAGGAGCTGGCCGAAATACG
>DATFVU010000214.1:0-3788 GCA_035260145.1 Candidatus Polarisedimenticolia bacterium
TGGCCAACCTTCATGGGGCGCTCGTGGTGGGCACGAGCGACCTGAGCGAGCTGGCGCTCGGCTGGTGCACCTACGGCGTCGGCGACCAGATGGCGCACTATGACGTCAACGCCTCCGTGCCGAAGACGCTCATCCGCCACCTGATCGGCTGGGCCGCCGACCGCAACGAGGTGGGCGAGCCGGCATCGGCGGTGCTGAAGGACGTTCTGGCGACCGCGATCAGCCCGGAGCTGGTCCCCGGCCGCGACAACGCGGCTCCGGCGCAGAGCACCGAACGGACGATCGGCCCCTACGAGCTGCACGATTTCAGTCTGTACTACCTGACGCGGCGCGGCTATCGACCGGCGAAGGTGGCCTTTCTGGCGGCCCGCGCCTTCGCGCGCGACGCTCCCGGCGCTGCCGACGGCCGCTACACGCTGAACGAGATTCTGCGCTGGCTGCGGATCTTCCTCGACCGGTTCTTCCGCTTCAGCCAGTTCAAGCGCTCGGCGCTCCCGAACGGGCCCAAGGTCGGCTCGGGCGGCTCCCTGTCGCCGCGCAGCGACTGGCGCGCCCCATCCGACAGCGGCGCCGCTCCATGGCTGGCGGACCTGGATGAGGCTCGTGCCTGGATGCAGAGGTCCGGCACGGGCCGCGCGCCTTCGACACCCACGAGCACCGGGACCAGGAAGCGCCGGGCCGGCCCGCCGCGAAAGAGCGGACGAGGGAAGGGCCGCAGGCGCTGACCTCGCTCCCCGGACCCGGCCGGCTCCGCGAGACTAACCCTTCGCGTCGTGACAAACCGCTTCGATGTTGTTCCCTTCCGGATCGAGCACGAACGCCCCGTAATAGTTCGGGTGATAGTGAGTCCTGAGACCGGGCGCCCCGTGATCCTTGCCCCCCGCTTTCAGCGCGGCGGCATGGAATGCGTCCACCGTCCTGCGGTCGCGGCCGGCGAACGCAAGGTGCACGCCCCGGGTGACGGCATCGCCCTGGGCGATCCAGGTGTCGACCTTGTCGCCGATCCCGAGGCCGACGAATCCCGGAAATTCCCTGACAACCCTGTACCCCAGCGGCTGCAGCGCCGTCTCGTAGAAGCGTCGGCCCTTCTCGAAGTCCTTCACCCTCACCACCACGTGATCGATCATTCCTCTTTCCTCCCTTCGGGCAATTCGACGATCTCGGGCCACAGCACGCTCCCGTCGATGCGCAGGCGGGCCACGGCGATCGGAAGCCGGAACCGCCTGGGCCCGGCGCTGCCGGGATTCAGGTACAAAACGCCGGCGCGCTCTTCCACTTTCGGCTGGTGCGAGTGCCCGCTGATGACCGCCTTGAAGCCCGCGGCCGACGGATCGAGGTCGAGCTCGTGGAGATCGTGCAGGACGTAGAGGAGCGCGTCCCCGGCCCGCACCACCTCGGTGTCGTGCAGATCCCTCGCCCAGTCCCTTTTGTCGTTGTTGCCGCGCACGGCCACGACGGGGGCGATCCGGCGCAGCGCCTCCAGGATCTCAGGACCGCCGATGTCGCCGGCGTGGACGATCAGGTCCGACCCGCGCAGCGCGTTGATCGCCCCGGGGCGGAGCAGCCCGTGCGTATCGGAGATCACTCCGATCGCCTGCGTCCCGGGCATCGCCCCTCCGCTCAGTCCTTGAGGCTGACGCTGACCCCGTCCCGCAGCGGGAGGATCGTGGTGTGCAGCCCGGGGTCGTCATACAGAAGGCGGGTCAGCTCGCGCACGCCGCGCGTGTCTTCATCCTGGTGCGCATCCGAGGCGACGCGTCCCGACCAGAGCATGTTGTCGCACACGAACAGGCCGCCGGATCGGAGGCGCGGCATCATGACGGCATGCACGCGGGGGTAGTCGCGCTTGTCGATGTCGCAGAAGATGATGTCGAACGGCCCTGAGTAGCGCGGCAGGATGTCGAGAGCGTCCCCCTTCTCGATCACCGCCCTGTCCATCAGTCCCGCGCGTCCCAGAAAGCCACGGGCGCTCGCGCAGTTCTCCGACGATCCCTCCGTCAGGACGACGCGCCCGCCGGGCGCCAGCGCCCGGGCGAACCAGTAAGCCGAATATCCGAAGCCCGAGCCGCACTCGAAGATCTCCTTGGCACCGATCGCCCGGGCCAAGACATAAAGCAGGCGGCCCACCAGGGGTCCGACGATCGGAAAGCGGCGCCGATCGGCGAGGCGCTCCATCTCCAGGGTGACCTCATCCCCCGTCGGCAAAGAGCGGCGCAGGTACTCCTCGATGGCCGGATTGACGACATCCACGGCGGCGATCTTAGCACGTCGGATCGCGCCCGCTCTGCCGGCGTTGCCGGAGGCGCTCGGGAGGGGTCATCACCCGAGGCTGGCGCGGTGTGTGATCCGCAGCGTTGATCCATTCGCGCCGACGCCCGGCCCGCCTTGGGACCAGGATCACGCCGGGCGGCCCGACTCGAGACGACTTCCGTCGTCGCTGGAGGATCCGATGCCTGACGCGACATCGTTCCGGTCACCCGGCCGTGGGGGATGGTCCCGTACCGCGGCTTGTCTCCTGGTCCTGATCACCGCCGGCTGCAGCGGCGCGGGAAATTCCATGGTCAAAGGACTTCCCCCACCCTCGGAATTCGCCGGGGACTGGATAATGTCGGAGGGAACGCCTGAGTCCTCCTGTCAAGTCGACCCGCTGAGTCTTTCGTGCCCGACTCCCATTCGAGTCGAGGACACGTTCGGCGGGCTCCTCGTCAAAATACACGACAGAGGCCTGCCCGCGACCGTCAGCGACGGCGTCGTTTCCATGACCGATGTCTCGCCGACGTACACGAAGAGTTGGACGGGGGTCCTGGGGACGGACGGCCGTGTCACCGGCGAGTGGGCCTTGACCCTGACCGGGATGGGGCCCGCCCCCGACTGCACGTCCCGGGGTAAGTTCACCTGGAATCGGTGTCCGGACAGCGGCTGCGAACAGGTTTACTGTCTGTACTGACCCTGAGACGGCTCGCCCCGCCAGAGAGGTGAGGAGAGCGTCTTAGCCGAGGATCCGATGCATGATTCTTCTCCATCCGCGCTGCGCGCCCTCGGCCGATGGCGCCGTTCCGTGGCCCTGGCCTTCGCGCTCGTCACCGTCGCGTGCAGCGCCGATCAGCGATCGACGACCAAGGGGATGCCGGCTCCGGCTCCCTCCGGATTCGCCGGATCCTGGATGATGCTGGAGGGCCCTGCCCAGACCCCCTGCGTGATCCGGCTCTCGCTCCCCTGTTCCACTCCGATCGAGGTCCAGGACGAATTCGGAAGCCTGATCGTCAAGCTGCCCGCCAGGAACCTGCTGGCGACCGTCAATAACGGCGTTCTCACCATGACCGAGGTGACATCGCACCGGATCAGGACTGTGGTCCGTTGACTCTTCTCAAGACCTGGACCGGGGTCCTCGGACCGGACGGCCGGGTGGTCGGCGAGTGGTTCGTGTCGGTGACGTCGACGACCTGCGGTCTTCCCACCTGCGTATCCGTGGGCCCCTTCACCTGGACCACCTGCTCGGACGCCGAAGGATGTGAAGGGGTCGTCTGTCCCAATTGACGCACAGGCCGCCCACCCGTCTGCCATGAGTCCCCTTGACCTATGACGGATGGAGGTCGCTCGATGTAGGATGTTCGGGGGGCGCGTCGAGATGAGCACCCGATCGTTGACTCTTCTCGCTATTCTGACGCTGTCGCTCGCCTGCGCTCCGAGGAAGGTCACGAGTCAGCAGACTTCGCCGCCGATCACAGCACAGCAGTCGACGACGGCGACCTCGACCGCCGCTCCCAGCCCCACCCCTGCCCCGCCCC
>DATFVU010000215.1:0-2271 GCA_035260145.1 Candidatus Polarisedimenticolia bacterium
CATCATTGACCTAAGGTCCAGTTTTTGCTAAGATTTCTACCACATTTTCGCGAAGCGACCCATCGGAACCTCGGGTCCTTGGAGGGGGTCCTTGGAGATCAAGGAATTCAAGATCGGCGACAAGGTTGTCTATCCGAATCATGGTCTTGGCATCATCGAGCAGATCGAGAAGCGCTCGATGGGCGACAGGATGGAGGAATTCCTGACGCTGCGCATTGTTGCGAACGACAGCACCGTGATGGTGCCGCGTAGCAACACGAGCAACGTGGGACTGCGCCGGGTCGTCACGCGGAAGGAGGTCGAGGAGGTCTTCGACGTCCTGAAGGACACCAAGATCACTCTGTACGACGACTGGAAGGGGCGTTTCCAGGAAAACTCCGACAAGATGCGGACGGGATCGATCACCGAAGTGGCCCGTGTGTTCAAGAGCCTCAGTCATCTGGCGCTGCAGAAGAACCTGTCGTATCGTGAACGTCGCATGCTCGACAAGGCGAAGTATCTCATCGTCAGCGAGATAGCAGAGGTCGAGCGGATGCCGGCGGATCAGGTGGAAGCGAAGATCGACCGCGCGGTATCGCGCGGCATCAAGCAGGTGCGGGACCGCTAAGGATCGGCCGGTGCCGGGGGCGGCCGGCTCGAAGGACAAAAGATGGGCGATCGGGAGGACCGGTCGCCCTTTTTGTTAGCGGCACCATCCGGGGACCCTTTCGCGCCCCATCTCCCTCATGGACCAGTTCCTCCTGCACGCGGTGGCGGCCGAGGCCTCGCGCCGACTTCTGGAGCACGAGGTGCTGCGCGTCACCTTTCTCGGACGCTCGCGCTACCTCCTGCGCTTCGCCAACGCCTCCAGGGACAATCTCCTCATGTCGGCGCGCCCCGATCTCCCCCGTTTCCATCTGCTCGAGGCCCGGCGCATCGAGGAGGGGGTTCCGGACCGATTCTCCGCCATCCTCGACCAGGAACTCGGGGGGGCCGTTCTCACGGGGCTCGAGAAAAAGCCCTGGGATCGGGTCATCGAGCTGCGTTTCCGGCTGCCGCGCCGCGACGACGGCGCCGTGGAGCGCCGTCTGGTGCTGGAGCTTCTCGGGCGGTCGGCCAATCTCCTGCTGCTCGATTCACAGGGGACGGTCCTCGCCTTCAGCCATCCGCTCAGGAGCGAGTTTCGCGCCCCAGCCGCGGGCGTGCCTTACCAGCCGCCCCCCGGCCGCGAAGCGTTCGCCTCGATCCCCGTCCGTCCGGAGGCCGCGAAGGTCATCCGGGAGAGATTCGGGGGCGCGCGGGAATTTCTGGGGACCGTCAGCCCGCTGCTCGCCCGCGATCTGGAAGCGGCGAGCGCCGACGAGGCGATGGCCGACAGGCGGCTGACGGAGCTCCTTCAAGCGGCGCATTCGGACACCTGGTCGCCGGTCGTCTATTCGGTCCGCCCTCTCGAGGAGATGACCGAAGGGGAAGTCCCTGGCAGGAACGACCTCCTGGTCTCGCCGCTTCCGCTCCTGGCTCCGCCGCGGCGCGGCGGGGACGGTGGAGCGCTCGGTGCCACGCCCTTCGACAGCCCCTCGCGTGCGACTGAGGCGGCGCTGGGGCTTCTGGAGCGCCTGCGCGACTTCAAATTCCTGAGGGATCATCACGAGGCGCTCGTCCGGAAGGAGATCGAGCGCCTGGCGACGCTGCGCGGCAAGTTGAGCGCCGAGCTCGATAACGCACGGGAGAGCGACAGGTACCGGCGCTTCGGCGAGGCGCTCCTGGCCGGGCTGTCGGGAGCCCGTGTGCAGGGGGAGACCGCCCTCGTCCCCGACCCGTACGATCCGACCGGGGAGTCCCTGGTCGTACCGATCGATCCCCGGCGTTCCCTTCAGGAAAATGCCGGCGCCCTGTTCGAGAGGTACAAGAAGGGCAAGCGCGGCGCGGTGACGATCGAAAAACGGCGGCAGGCCGTCGACGCGCGACTGGCGGAGTGGCGGGCGCTTTCCGGCCCCGCGGCCGCCGTGCGCACGCCGGACGATCTCGATCGACTGCGCGATGCGATGAGCCTGCTCGGCCTGGTGCACGCCAAGCGCCCTCGGAGGTCGGCCCCGCCCCGGCCGGCCGGGGAGGCGCCGGCGCGCGTGCGCCGGTATGCCAGTCCCGACGGCCTGACCATTCTGGTGGGAAAGAGCGGAGAGGAGAACGACACCCTCACGTTCCGAATCGCTGCGCCTGCAGATTTCTGGCTGCACGCCGCGGGCCGACCGGGGGCCCATGTGGTGGTGCGCAATCCGCAGCGTCTCAAGA
>DATFVU010000216.1:0-10921 GCA_035260145.1 Candidatus Polarisedimenticolia bacterium
GTAGAGCGTGCCGAGGGCGGCCGCCTGCACCTCGATGCGGCCCAGCGGCTCGAGCTTGGTCGCGATCCGTCCGAGCGTGCGGCTGTCGGATTCGAGGACCTGGTCGCGGATCTCCTCGTCGCGGTTCATGGTCAGCGCCGCGGCGGCGGTGAAGCCTGTGGTCAGCCAGACGCCCCTGGCGTTGGTGCGGGCCGGGAAGCTCATGAGATATCCGCCGTCCCGGGCGAAGGTCATGAACGCCTCTTTGAAGGTCTTGCGCTGTGGCGCCTGTGGCTTCCCGGCCGCGGTCCCCGGCTCCTCCGCCGTCACGCTGGTCGCGGCGCCTGAGAGGATCAGGAGAAGGATCGGCGCGATCGGCCGCGTTCTTCGCATCAGGGAGAGGCGGGGGCGGAGGCGGCGCGCACCTCGGAGTCGGTGAACGTGACGCCGGCGAAGACGTACGCGTCGTTCCATGCGAAGCGGCCCCGCAGCGTCCGGATGTCGAGAGAAGGCCCCCGGCCTGCCTCCCACGTCTTGAGCACCCGCGCGGTGAAGGTGCGTGTCCCGGGCGCCGGGTCGATCTCGACGTCATGGAAGTCGAGATAGGTCCGGGTCAGCGGGTGATAGCACTTGTAGGCGCTCTCCTTGGCGCTGAAGACGATCATCGCCCAGAGCCCCGGCTGAAGATCGGGAAGGGCGTCGATGCGCCGGCGCTCCGCCTCGGTGCAGATGATTTCGATCACCCGCCCGTGAAGCGGCCGGGCGTGCTCCACGTCCAGCCCCACGCCGGCGATGCCTCCGCGGCGGGCGACGGCGACGCCGCAGTAGTCGCCGCAGTGCGACAGGCTGCCGACGATCCCCTGCGGCCAGACGGGCGATCGATCGGGCCCCGGCAGCAGCGGAAAGCCGCGGATCCCCAGGCGCTCCAGCGCGGCGCGGGCGCACACCCGTCCGGCGGTGAACTCCCTGCGGCGCTTGGCGATGGCGCGCGGCGACAGGCTGACCTCCTCCTCCGGCAGGAGCGCTCCGGTCCACATCTCGGGCGTGGCCGCGAGGGCGAGGACTTCGGAGGGAAAGAGGGTCTCGATCATGTCGGCGGGACGCGCGGCGGTCCGGCTCGATCCCGGGGGCGCATTCCTAGGACGCGGCGATCTCCTCGCCGCCGAAGTACGGCTGCAGGGCCCTGGGGATGGCGACGCTCCCGTCCTGGCGCTGGCCGTTCTCCAGGATGGCGACGAGGGTCCGGCCGACCGCCAGCCCCGATCCGTTCAGCGTGTGCGCGAACTCCGCCCTGGCCCCCTGGGCGCGGCGGAAACGGATGCCCGCGCGGCGCGCCTGGAAGTCGCCGAAGTTGGAGCAGGACGAGATCTCCCGGTAGGCGCCGTACGACGGCAGCCAGACCTCGAGGTCATAGGTCTTGGCCGAGGCGAAACCGAGATCGCCCGTGCACAGCGCCACGACCCGGTACGGCAGCTCGAGTCGCTGCAGGACCGTCTCGGCGTCGCGCGTCAGCCGCTCGAGCGTCTCGTACGAGGTCTCCGGCACGGTGAACTTCACGAGCTCGACCTTGTTGAACTGGTGCTGGCGGATCAGCCCCTTGACGTCCTTGCCATACGATCCCGCCTCGCTTCGGAAGCAGGGAGTGTAGGCGGCGTAGGAGATCGGCAGGCGCGCTCCGTCCAGGAACTCCTCGCGGTGCAGGTTCGTGAGCGGCACCTCGGCCGTCGGGATGAGCCAGTAGTCGGTCTTCTCCACGCGGAACAGGTCGTCGGCGAACTTCGGAAGCTGTCCGGTGCCGGTCATGGCCCTGGTGTTCACCATGAACGGGGGCAGGACCTCGGTGTAGCCGTGCTCGCGCGTGTGCAGGTCGAGCATGAAATTGATCAGGGCGCGCTCGAGACGGGCGCCGGCGCCGCAGTACACGGCGAACCGTGCCCCCGCGAGCTTCGCCGCCCTCTCGAAGTCGAGGATCCCGAGGCGCGCGCCGATCTCCCAGTGCGGCAGCGGCTGGAAATCGAACGTCTTCGGCTGGCCCCAGCGCCTCGCCTCGACGTTGTCCTCGGAGGTCTTCCCCTTCGGAACACTGTCGTGCGGCACGTTCGGGACGGCCAGGAGCCATTCCTCGAGGGAGGTCTCGATGGTGGCGATCCTCGGCTCGATCTCCTTGATCCTCTCGCCCAGCCCGCGCATGTCGGCGATCAAAGCGGCCGCGTCTTTCTTCTCCTTCTTCAGCGCGGCGATCTCGTCGGACACCTTGTTGCGCCGGGCCTTCAGCGTCTCGACCTCGCGCAACGCCGCGCGGCGGGATTCGTCGAGGCGCGTGAATTCGTCGAGCTCGATGGGCGCGCCGCGGTCGCGGAGAGCGCGCTCGAGGAGATCGGGATGGTCGCGGACCCACGCCATGTCGAGCACGGCGGCGAGTCTAATGTATGATGCGCGGGCATGGCAAGAACGCGCCGCGCCGACTACACCCGCAGCAACCGCATCCGAACGTTGCCTCTGACCGACCCGGAAGCGGCGGCCCGCGCGGCGCAGCGGCTGGTCGGCGCGCGCGACGCGCTCAGCCGCCGCGTGATCGGGTCGGAGCTCTTAGCACTCCTGGCGGCGCAGACCGGCATCAGCGTCCCCGAGCTGGTGGTGCCGGACGAGCACCAGCCGCACCGCCGGAGCGGCGGGCGTATCGTCTACAGCCTGCAGGGCGACTACAGACGGCGCCAGCCGTCTCCGCACGATCCGGGCATGGCGCGCGCCGGGAAGCCGCTGGGACGGATCCGGGTCCCCAACCGGACGCCCGCTCGAGGCGACATCGTCCGGCCCAGCGCGTTCCTCAACACGCTGCTGCACGAGTTCTGTCATCACCACGACGCAGAGGCGCTGGGTCTCGTGCGCTCCTTCCACACCGGCGGCTTCTACGCGCGCCTGCGCCACCTGCGCGATCAGATCGAGGCCGGCGTCGGTGACGGGCTGGAGGAGATCCCGGACATACGTCGCGGCGCCGGGGACTCGCCCGTCCCGTTGCTCGAGCGTCTCTGGTCTATAATCCGGGCGCTCTGAGCCCGGGTCGTCTTCGGCCCGGTGCGCCTCGAGAAAAGGACTCATCGAGTGGCCTCCGCATCTCCGATCCGCAAGGCGGTGTTCCCCGCCGCCGGCATGGGCACGCGCTTCCTGCCGGCCACCAAGGCGCAGCCGAAGGAGATGCTCCCCCTGGTCGACAAGCCGATCATCCAGTACGCGGTCGAGGAGGCGGTCGCCTCGGGCATCGAGTCGATCATCATCGTCACCGGCCGGGGCAAGACCGCCATCGAGAACCACTTCGACGTCGCCTACGAGCTGGAGCAGCTTTTGGAGCACCGCCGCAAGCTGGATCTGCTGGAGGAAGTGCGCTCGATCTCCGACATGATCGACGTTTCGTACGTGCGGCAGAAGGAGCCTCTCGGTCTGGGGCACGCCATCCTGATGGCCCGCGATCTGGTCGGCGACGCGCCGTTCGCGGTGTTCCTGGGGGACGACATCATCCACGCGGACGTGCCGGTGATGCAGCAGATGATCGACGTGTACCGGAAACACAACGATCCGGTCGTCGCGGTCGAGCGGGTCGACCGCAGCCGCACCAGCGACTACGGCATCGTGGCCGGGAAGCCGGCCGGCGACCACCTGTACCGGGTGACCGACCTGGTGGAGAAGCCGAGCCCCGAGGAGGCGCCGTCCGACCTGGCGATCATCGGGCGCTACATCCTGACGCCGGACATCTTCTCTCACCTCGAAAAGACCGCCGCGGGACGGGGCGGCGAGATTCAATTGACCGACGGGCTGCGCTCGCTTCTGCGCCGGCGGAGCATCTACGCCTACCAGTTCGCCGGCCGACGCTACGATACGGGCGACAAGCTCGGCTTCCTGAAGGCGACCGTCGAGTTCGCCCTGCGCCGTCCCGATCTGGGAGACGCCTTTCGCTCTTATCTCAAGGATCTCGATCTCGACGGCGTCCCGGCGCGACCGCGCAAGGCAGCCCCTCGGCGCGCGACGCCCGCGCCCCGCCGCAAGCGCAACAGGTGAAGCCGCGCGGCCGGGCGCCGGAGCGACGCCAACGCTCGGCCGGGCTCGGCGCCCATCCCGAGCGGCGCGCCCTGGCGCAGGAGCGGCGCGCGGCCCTGCGGAGGCCGGCCGCGGGCGATCGGGGGCGCGCCGTCGTCCTCCCTCCCATCGTGAACATGTTCGAGAGGGCCGAAGCCTCCTCCCCCGTCGTCAGCCAGGCGACCCTGGGGGCGTGCGTCGGCCTCCTGGGTTCGGCGCGCGGCTACGACCTGGCGGAGACCGCCGATCGTTATCGCGGCTGGATCCGCTCGGCCGCCCTGCGCCGCCTGTCTCCCCGCGCCGCCCTCTACCCCTCTCCGGAGCGCGCCTGCCGGGTGAAGAGCTTCATGTGTCAGATCTACATGGAAAGGGACGTGACCACCCGGGCGCCCATCGCCACGGCGCCGCTCCTCGCCCTCCTGGAGGTCCTCGAGGAGCGTGGCGAATGGAGGCGGGTCCGGCTCCCGGACGGTCGCCTCGGCTGGACCCAGAGCGGCGACCTCGAGCCGGCCGCTCCGAAGACCCCGCCGGCCGGCCCGTCCGCCCTGGACGGCGCGTCCGTCGCCGCGGCGGCCCTGCGCTTCCTGGGGCTGCCCTATGTCTGGGGCGGGACGACGCCGTTCGGGCTCGACTGCTCGGGGCTGAGCCAGCTCGTGTACCGCCTGCACGGGTACCTGTTGCCGCGCGACGCGGATCTTCAATTCGCCGACCCGAACCTGGATTCGGTCGAGCGCGCCGATCTCCGTCCGGGCGATCTGGTGTTCTTCGGGCCGAACGAGACGAGCATCTCCCACGTGGGCGTCTCCCTCGATTCTGACGAGTTCGTCAGCGCCACCACCTTCCGCTCGCCGACCGTGCACGTCGATCGCCTGGACGATCCCTACTGGAAGAGGCTGTACCGGGGGGCGCGCCGTCGCGAGCGGGGTGCTTAGGGGCGAGGCGCTCGGTCAGTCTTTCTTCGCCGGCTTCGGCTTCGACGTCTTGCCGGATTTGTCCGACTCCTTGTCGCCGGCGTCCTTCTTTTTGTCGGACTCGGAATGGTCGGGCAGGGTGGTGCCGCTTCCCTTGCGCTGGTAGTCGGTGATGTAGAAGCCGGAGCCCTTGAACTGGATCGCTGGCGAGGAGAGAAGCTTCTTGACCTTTCTCTTGCCGCACTTGGGACACTTCTTGACGATGGGATCGCTGAACGACTGAATCCGCTCGAAACGATGTCCGCACGCCTGGCATTCGTATTCGTACAGCGGCACCGAGCGCACCTCCCCGCGGCGCCGGATTATAAGGCCATTTGCCCTATAATCCCGGCATGCTTCGCAGGACGGCCGGGATCCTGTCCGCCGCCGGACTCCTCGCTTTATCCTTGTGCTCCGTCGCAGACGCCGCCACCAGCGTGCCCGCGAAGGAGGAGCGCTGGATCGAAGTGCGGACCGCCCACTTCACCCTGTTCAGCGGCGCCTCCAGACGGCTCACTCTCGATATCGGGTCGAGCCTCGAGCTCTTCCGCGATGCGCTCACCCGTCTCTTCTCCGGACTCGAGGCCAACGCGCCGATTCCCACCTTCATCTACATCTTCAAGGACGAATCGTCCTTCCGTCCCTACAAGACGATCGTCAGCACCGGGCCCGCCAGGGTCACCGGGACCTTCGTGGCGCACCGGGATGGCAATTACGTGGCGATCGACGCGACCCGCAAGACCGATCCCTGGCACTCGATCTACCACGAATACGTCCATTACTTTCTGAACAACAACTTCACCGACATACCGCAGTGGTTCAACGAAGGAACCGCCGAGTGCCTCAGCACGTTCTGGACCGACGGCGTCCGCGTGGAGATCGGCCTGCCGATCGACGAGCACGTCGCGTATCTCAAGAGCGGCCGCTGGATTCAGCTGCCGACGCTTTTCGCCATCGACGCGCATTCGAAGGACTACAGAGAGGGGACCCGGCAGGCAACCTTCTACTCCGAGTCGTGGGCGCTGGTGCACTATCTGGCCTGGGGCCGGAAGGACGCGAAGGCCCGCGGCATCGGGTTCTTCGCCCAGTTTCCGCCGCGCAGCAGCCTGAAGGATGTCCTCGATCCGATCCTGGGGCCTGATCGGGACGGTCTTCAGGGGAAGATCCTCGACTACGTGCGGCACGCCGACTTCGATTACGACACCCTCGACATGAAGGAGCTCGAAGCCGAGGCGGCGGGCACCGTGGTGCCCATGAGCTACTCGCAGACCCTGACCCGGCTGGGGGACTACCTGTTGCGAAGCCAGGACGGGCGCACCGAGGACGCGCAGGCGCACTTCGAGGCGGCCATCCAGGCCGATCCCTCGCACGCGCCGGCCTACGCGGGAATGGGGTATGTGCGCGATCTTCAGAAAAGATCGCAGGACGCCGCGGGCTTCTACGAAAAGGCGCTGGCGCTCGACCCCGGGAACGCCCTGACGCTCTTCCTCTACGCCGAGAGCCTGATGCAGAGTGTCTTTCCCGCGGGAACGATCGCCCGCACGGCGCCGATCGGCCCCGCCTCGCCCGAAACGGCCCGCGCGCGCGAGCTCTACAAGAAGACCCTCCGGTTGCGGCCCGACATGGCGGAGGCCTACGTCGGGCTGGGCGCCACCTACACGTTCGCGGATCAGGGTCTCGCGGAAGGGATCGCGGCGCTCGAGAAGGCGCGCGGCATGCTCCCGTCGCGCATGGATGTGGTCTTGAATCTGGCGAGCCTGTACGCGCGCACCGGGGAGGACGCCAGGGCGCGGGACCTCGTGGAGCGGGTCCTCGACCGCTCGGGGGACCGGGAGATGATCGCGGCCGGTAGGGAGATTCTTGTACAGATCGAGCTCAAGGAAGCCCAGGCCCGGATCGACCGGGGAGAGCTCGATGGCGGTGTTGCGATCATCGAGGCGGCCCTGGCGAAGACGAGCGACGCGGGGCTCAAGAAGCATCTCGAGGAGCAGCTCGCCGCCATCGAGAAGACCCGGACGCTCAACCGACAGGTCGAAACCTACAACCGCGCGGTCAATCTCGCGAATTCGGGAGACTACAAGAAGGCGGCGGCCATCCTCGAACAACTGGCCGCCGAGGTGCACGACCCCGGACTGGCGCAGGACACCCGGACGCTGCTGAAGCGGGTCCGCCAGGCCATCGCCTCGGGATCCGGCCGGTGACCTTGGGCCGGGGCATGCCGCTCCGGGCCACGCGCGTATAATTCGGCGCCATGGACAAGATCCGCATCCAGGGACCGAGTCACCTGAAGGGAACCGTCCGGGCGAGCGGCGCCAAGAACGCCGTGCTGCCGGAGATGGCCGCCACGCTTCTGGTCGAGGGGCCGGTGCGGCTCCACAACGTCCCGGTGGTCCGCGACGTGCAGACCATGACCAGGGTCCTGCGCCACCTCGGCATGCGGCAGCTGACCCTGGAGGGGAACGTCCTGCAGGCCGACGGGGGCGCCCCGGGGGAGCCGGAGGCGCCGTACGATCTCGTGCGCACGATGCGCGCCTCGATTCTCGTTCTGGGACCGCTCCTGGCGCGCCTCGGCCGGGCGAAGGTGTCGCTGCCGGGAGGCTGCGCCATCGGCGCCCGCCCGATCGATCTCCACATCGAGGCGCTGCGCAGGATGGGGGCCGACATCGTCATCGAGCACGGCTACGTCTCCGCCGCCTGCCGGCGCCTCAAGGGGGCGGAGATCGTGTTCGACGATCGCACCGTCACCGGCACGGAGAACATCATGATGGCCGCCGTCCTGGCCGACGGCAGGAGCGTCCTGAAGGGCTGCGCCCTGGAGCCCGAGATCGTCGATCTGGCGCGCTTCCTCACCGCCTGCGGCGCGCGCATCGAGGGGGCGGGCACGAGCCGGATCGTCATCGACGGTGTTCAGCGGCTGCACGGCGCCGAGCACACCGTGATCCCGGATCGGATCGAGACCGGCACGTTCCTGATGGCCGCCGCGGCCACCAGGAGCGGCGTCACGGTCGAGCGCTGCGACGCGAGTCACCTGGAAGCGGTCCTCGACAAGCTGCAGGAATGCGGCGTGGTGGTGCGCGTGGACGGAGACTCCATCACGGTGCAGCCCGACGGGCCGCTGCGCGCCGCCAACGTGACCACCCGCCCCTATCCCGATTTCCCGACCGACCTGCAGGCGCAGTTCATGGCCCTGATGACGCGCGCCGAGGGCGTCTCGATCATCACCGAGACCGTGTTCGAGAACCGCCTCATGCACGTCGGCGAGCTGCGCCGCATGGGGGCGCGCATCGTGGTCGACGGCGAGACCGCCATCGTCGCCGGGCCCGCGCCCCTGTCGGGCGCTCCGGTGATGGCGAGCGACCTGCGCGCCTCGGCCTGCCTCATCGTGGCCGGGCTCGCCGCCGAGGGCGAGACGGTGATCAACCGCGCCTACCATATCGACCGGGGGTACGAGAAGGTGGAGACGAAGTTCCAGGGACTCGGCGCCCGCATCGAGAGGATCTCCGGGTAGCCGCGGCGTCCCGCAGGAGGGATCGATGCCCGATTGCATCTTCTGCAAGATCGCCCGCAAGGAAATCCCCGCCAGGATCGCCTACGAGGACCGCCAGGTGGTGGCGTTCGAGGACATCAACGCCCAGGCGCCGGCGCACACGCTGGTGATCCCGAAGAGCCACTTCGCGACCTTCAACGACGTCGGCTCCGAGGAGGAGGCCCTGCTGGGGCACATGATGCTCGTCGCCGTGCGCGTGGCGAAGGACAAGGGACTCGACGGCACGGGATACCGCCTGGTGGCGAACTGTCTCGAAAGCGCCGGGCAGTCGGTGTTCCACATCCACCTGCACCTGCTCGGCGGCCGGCGTTTCGCCTGGCCTCCCGGATGACGGAGCGCACCTTCCGCCGCACCGCCTCAGCGCGCGTCGCCAGCGCCGGCTGCACCGTCCTGTTCGTCGCCGGGGCGATCTCGGTGGGGGTTTCCTCGGGGCCGACCCCGGGTCTTCTGATTCTGTCTGCGCTGTCGCTCTTGAGCCTGGCCAACGCCCTGGGGGCCTGGGCGGACCGCTACACGCTGGACGACTCGGGGATCACCTACCGCAACGCCCTGCTGCAGGCCCTGGGAGCTCCGCCCCGCCGCGTCGCCTGGGAAGACATCGTGCAGGTGCGCGAGCATCGCGGACGCCGGTTCGGACGACTCGACCCGACGGCGGGCGCGCTGTTCCTGGTGCTGCGCTCCGGACGCCGGGTGGTGCTCGACTCGCTGCAGGATTTCGACGCGCTCAGGACGGTGGTGCAGCAGCGCTGCGGCGCGGGTCAGTAGCCGGCCTTCTTGTCCACCTCGTTGATCAGCGGGTCTCCCGCCAGGTAGCGCTTCAGATTGCTCATGAAGATGTCGGCGGAGCGCCCCATGTAGTTCGGGTGGGTGCCGGCGATGTGGGGCGTCATGACAGCCTGGGGCAGGCGCCACAAGGGACTCGTGGGGGGCAGCGGCTCCGTGGCGAACACGTCGAGCCCGGCCCCCGCGATCCATCCCTCGCGCAGGGCCCGGACGAGGGCCGACTCCTGCACCAGCTCTCCCCGTCCGATGTTGATCAGGTAGGCCGAGTGCTTCATGCGCTTCAGCTGCCGCTCGCCGATGATCCCCTTGGTCTCGGACGTCAGCGGCAGAGCCAGAACCAGCACGTCGCACTCCTTCAGGAGAACGTCCTCCTTGCCGGCCAGGAGCAGCCGGTCGACGTTGTCCGGCTTCGGGCGCGGCGTCCGCACCAGGCCCCAGACGGTCATCCCCAGAACGCGGGCCCGCGCCGCCAGCTCGCGGCCGATGTCCCCGAATCCGAGGATGCCCAGGAGCTTGCCGCTCAGCTCCTGGGGCGGCGGCTGGCGCCCGTAGAGCTCCTGCTGCGCCCAGCGGCTCTCGCCCTGCGCCCGCACCCCGTCGGCGATGCCGCGTGTCATCGCGAGGAGGAGACCGAGGGCATGCTCCGCCACGGCGATGGAGTTGACGCCGCGCGACGAGGTGACGCGAATCGCGCTCTGCACCAGCTCGGGGTTCAGCACGCGGTCGACGCCGGCCAGAGGCGTGTGCAGCCAGCGCAGCGCGTCCGCCTTGTCCACGTGGCGGCGCGCGATCCCCCAGGCGAACAGCACCTCGGCGCCCGGAAGAACGCGCGCGAACGTCTCCTCGTTCATCGGGATGTCCAATTGAAAGGTCTTCATCGCCCGGCGGCGGATGGTCTCGAGGCAGCCCTCCGGCAGGCGCCAGATGGGCAGGCGATGCGGCAGGTAGACGATCAGGCGTCTGTCGCGCGCGGCCATCCGTTCTCCCCCCGGGCCAAACGGCCGCCATTCTACGCTACCGTGCGGCAGTCAGATCCGCAGCCTGATCCCTTGACAGAGGCGACCTTCCGTCGTATAGCGGAATCAAATGATTTCGCTCAGAGCCCTCGCTTCGGTCCTTGCGGTCGTTGCCATGCAGACCGCCTGCTCCAAAGACGAGTTCGGTCTCAAACCTCCTCCGCAATCGAAATTCCTTTGCGCGGATGCAGCCGGCATTGGACCGGTCCAGGAATTTCTCAGCGACCCGGGTACGAAGGTCATCTGCGACAATGACCTGTGCTTTTTGCCGCCGAGTTACGAGGAATGTCTCTACGGCTGCGGCCAGGCACAGTGGGATGCCGGATGGTTTTCCCCCTGTCGGCCCGCACCGACTCCCACCCCGACGCCGTCACCGACCCCGTCGCCGACGCCCTGACTGTTCACCTGCCGAACGCGACGGCTCAGCGTTCCGACGCAGGCGGTGCGGACGGGATGGTCACGACCACGTCCCGGGTGACGTAGGTGGTCTTGTACGGATCGGAATCCCGCAGCGGCCGCCAGCTGGCGAGGGTCAGGGTGAGGGATCGGCCCCGACTCAGATATTCGCCGAGCCT
>DATFVU010000217.1:0-4124 GCA_035260145.1 Candidatus Polarisedimenticolia bacterium
CGTCGTATATTCCGGCACAGCTCAACCTGGTGGGGTCAATCGTCCAGCAACCTGCGAACGGGGAATCGCAGCAGGGATTCATCTAGCGACAGGCGCCGCAGACCGAACCATTCCGTCGCGCGGCGCATCGGTCTCTTCTTCTCGAGATTCCGTGCCCTCACGGCCGTCTCGGCCGCCCGGAGGACTGCAATGACATCGTCCTCGCGCGTGATCTTCTCCAAAGTCTCCTTCGCCGCGATCACCCTCTGCCTGCTGTTCACGGCCGGCGGCTCGCCGGCCTCGTCGCCGGCGGCAGGAAAGCCAGGCGGCCCATCCATCCGCGGCGAGCACGTCCCGGATGAGGTCCTGGTCAAGTTCCGGCCATCGGTCGGCAAGGCCGAGCGCGACGACGTCCGGTCACACCTGGGGGCGGCCCGCCTGCGTCGATTCAGGAGCGGGGCCGAACACTGGAAGCTGGGGCACGGCCAGCTGGCGGAGGAGGGGATTGCGAGGCTGCGCTCCAACCCACACGTCGAGTACGCCGAGCCGAATTATCTGATCCACCTGGACAGAGTGCCGAACGATCCGCGGTTTCCAGAGCTCTGGGGCCTGCGGAACACGGGCCAGCAAGGCGGCGTCGTGGGAGCCGACATCCACGCCGAGTCGGCCTGGAACGTCGGCACCGGCAGCCGCAACGTGCTGGTCGCAATCATCGACACAGGGATCGATTACACGCACCCGGACCTCGTCGCCAATGTCTGGACCAATCCGGGCGAGATCCCGGGGAACGGCATCGACGACGACCACAACGGATTCATCGACGACGTGCACGGCTATGACTTCGTCAATCATGACGGCGATCCCCGGGACGACAACGGCCACGGGACGCACGTGTCCGGCACCATCGGCGCCGTGGGGGACAACGGCACCGGAGTGGTCGGGGTCAACTGGCAGGTTTCGCTGATCGGCGTGAAGTTCCTCAGCGGCGGCGGCTTCGGCTCGACGGCGGACGCCATAAGCGCGGTCGACTACGCGGCCATGCTGCACGTCAGCGTCATGAACGCCTCGTGGGGGGGCGGCGATTATTCGCAGGCGCTGTACGACGCGATCGGGGGGAGCGGCGCCCTGTTCATCGCCGCGGCGGGGAACGACGGCCAGGACAACGATGTCTTTCCGCACTACCCGTCGAACTACGACCTCCCCAACATCATCGCCGTCGCCGCGACCGACCGCTTCGATCACAAAGCCAATTTTTCGGACTGGGGCGCCACGACGGTCGATCTGGGGGCGCCGGGGGTCGATATTCTGAGTACGGTTCCCGGCGGCGGATACGGGATTCTGAGCGGCACGTCGATGGCGACGCCGCACGTCTCGGGGGCGGCCGCCCTGGTGCGCGCGGCGGCGCCGGGCCTCGGGATCCTTCAAATCAAACAGCGCCTGCTCGACGGCGCGGATCGCATCCCCGCCCTCGCGGGGATCACGGTGAGCGGGGGGAGGCTGAACGCGTTCCTGCCGATCGCCGAGCCCGACACCGTGCCGCCGGGGGCGATCGCGGATCTTTACGCGGTGGATCCCGCCAGCAATTCGATCGCGCTGACCTGGACGGCGACGGGCGACGACGGAAACGTCGGAACGGCGGCCTTCTACGACCTGCGGTACGCGACCACGCCGATCGATGACGCCGGATTCGCATCCGCGACGCAAGTCCAGGGGGTGCCGGCCCCCGCCGCCGCCGGAAGCGCGGAGCGCTTCGAGGTGACCGGGCTGGACCCGGACACGATCTACTACTTCGCCATCAAGGCCATGGACGAGTGGGGGAACGTGGGGCCGTTGAGCCTCGTCGCCTCCGCCAGGACGCTTCCCCCGCCGACCTTGTATACGGCGCCCGACTCCTTCTCGGTGGCGCTGCTCAGCGGGCAGATCACGACGCGCACCCTGACGATCGAGAACGCCGGCGTGGGGACGCTCGATTGGAGCATCCCGCAGCCGGGAGCGGGTGCCGCCGCGGGCGTCGGTCCGGTCATCGAGGGACGCGGCGGGCCCGATGCGTCCGGCTACCTCTTCATCGACAGCGACGAGCCCGGCGGACCGGCCTTCGCCTGGACCGACATCGCCTCGACCGGGACGTTGATCGGGGGGCTCACCGGCGACGATCGAACGTCCGGGCCCGTTCCGCTCGGCTTCCACATGCCGTTCTACGGACAGGTCTTCGATTCCGTCCGGGTGAGCACCAACGGATTTCTCAGTTTCACCAGCAGCCGCACGGACAACGTCAACCTGTCGCTTCCCAGTCCGGGTGGCCCGGGCAACCTGGTCGCCCCGTTCTGGGATGACCTCGACTTCCGAACGAGCGGGACCGCCGTGTATGCGGCCGATACGGATTCGTTCACGGTCCAGTACACCGGCATCGGAAAAGTCGGCTCGCCCGGCCTGTGCACGTTCCAGGTCACGCTCTACCGCAACGGCGAGATAGCCTTCAGGTACCTGTCGATGGCGGCCGAGACCCGATCCTCCACGGTCGGAATTCAGAACGCCAACGGGACCATCGGACTCGGCATCGCGTTCAATTCCGTCTACGTCCACGATCAGCTGGCGGTGAGGATCATGCCGCCGGCGCACTGGCTCGGCGTCTCTCCCACCTCGGGCCGCCTGGCCGCGGGGGAGCGCCGGGACGTGACTCTGACCTTCAACGCGGAAGGGCTGGAGGGAGGTCACTACGAGACTCCGCTGTTCGTCGAGAGCAACGATCCGCTGCGGCCCCGGGCCGAGCACGCGGTCGCTCTCGACGTGACGGGGGCGCCGGCGATCACCGTCCGGCCCGCCTCCCTGGAGTTCGGCACCGTGTTCTCCGGCTTCGCTCGTACGCTCGAGCTGACCGTCGACAATATCGGGACCGATCTCCTGACCGTCAGCGGAATCGTCTCCGCGGATCCGGCCGTGACAGTCGCGCCGTCCTCCATGACGCTGCCGCCGCATGCCAGTGGAAAGGTCGCCGTCACCTACGCGCCCCTCTCTCCCGGATCTCTCGACGCCAGCCTGACGATCTCGAGCGACGCCTCGAACACGCCGACGCTTTTGATCCATATGACCGGCGTCTCTTCGCCCGCGCCGGAGATCGGAGTCGCTCCCACCTCTTACAGCGAGACGCTTCTGACGGGCGGGACGGCCGTTCGCGGCCTGACGATTACGAACGGCGGCGGAAGCGATCTGGTCGTTCATCTGACCTCGGAATTGGTCGCCGGCGCCGCCGTTCAGGGGATCGACCGGTCCCCGGCCGGCGGGACCCTGGCCCTCCCTGCCCCCGAGATGGTGAATGGAGGATTCGAATCCGGCGACTTCTCGGGCTGGACCGCCCGATCGAACGGCCGGGAGGAGCTCATCTCGTGGAGGGTCACCCGGGCGGGCGCGGGCTGGTGGGGCAACAGTCAACCCGCGGAGGGCTCATTCGACGCTCTGAACGGCTTCGACGGCGTGGCGGGGCTGGAATACGAGCTGTACCAGGACCTGACGATCCCGTATGGGACCATTGATGCGCACCTGACCTTCCTCGATCGCATTCAGTTCGACAGCCTGGGGATCCATAGCACTCTGCCGCGCATCTACGAGGCGACGATCCGCGACGAGAGCGGGGGCGTCCTCGACACCTTCGTGCACGAGGAGATCCTCCTCAACGGCCATTCCTACACCGATCGCGGCTGGCAGGAGCGATCGGTCGATCTGACTCCTTACGTCGGGCGGACCGTACGGCTGCACATCCGCGAGTACATCCCCGAGACCTACACGGGGCCCGCCACGATCGAATTCGACAATTTCCACATCACCGCCGCGGTCCTGCCGGAGTGGCTCAAGGTCACGCCGTCCGACGCCGTCATCGCGCCGGGAGCGTCGGCCCCGTTCAACGTCGCCTTCGACGCCGATAGCCTCGACGCGATGGTCCTGGTCGGCTCCATCCGTCTCGACACGAACACCCCCGACGCCCCGGTCCTGCACCTGCCGGCGACGCTCACGGTGGTCGGGGCGCCCAACCTGCATACCGCCCAGGACCGGCTCGACTTCGGCGACGCCTATGTGGGCTTCGGCGACAGCCTGGAGCTGACGGTCCTGAACGACGGGCCGGAGCCGCTGCAGGTGACGCGGATCGACAG
>DATFVU010000218.1:0-3965 GCA_035260145.1 Candidatus Polarisedimenticolia bacterium
CCGGGGGGCCTGGATCGCTTACGAATCCCGCTCGGCCCTTCCTCTCGGGCGGCGGCACGAAACGGCAGGCCACGACGCGGACCAGGATCGGCGCAGACCCGGCGGCCTCGTCCTGCACTCGACGAGGGACCACACATGGAGCTCGAGCGCGCCCGACCTCGTCGTTCTGGTCCGCGTCCATGCCGATTCGAGCGGCACGTTCTCCGTTTCGAGCGTCGCAGGCGGCACTCCGAGCCTCGAGGTCGATCCCGGGAGCCTCCCGCTTTACTGGCTCGCCGCCGCCGAGGACTCCGAGAGCATCGCGTTCCTCGCCTCGTTGGGCACGGATGCCGCAGAGATGGACGTGCAGGAGATGCTCATCGATGTCATCGGCGTTCACGGGGACTCGTCGGTGGTCGTGCCCTACCTCTCCCACGTGCTTGCCGGCGACTACCCGAGGAGCCTCCGCGCCGCGGCTGTCGAGGGTCTGTCCTGGCATCCATCCTCCGTGGTGATCGAACAGCTGCGCGCGGTCGCCCTCTGCGACCGCTCGAAGCACGTGCGTCGGGAGGCCGCCGAAGCCCTGGGACAAACGGGCGCGACGGCGGCGGTGGCGGCCCTGGTGGATATCGTCTCCGCACAGGGCGCCCCGCCCGGAACCCGGGCGAGGGCGGTGCAGGCGCTTGGCAGCTTTCGTGAGCCTGAGGTTCTGCCGGTGCTGACGGGGATCGCGTTCGACGCCGGAGACCCCAAGGAAGTGCAGCGCGAGGCCGTGGAGGCGGTGGCCGAAATTGGTCTGCCGGAGGCCGTCCCCCTGCTGGAGCGCATCGCGGTCGAGCACCCGGTCCCGTCCGTTCGCAGGGAGGCGGTCGAAGAGCTTGCCGATACCGGCCGGCCCGCCGGTCTCGAGGTGCTGTTCCGTATCGCCATGGCGGATCCGGACGCCCGAATTCAGCGGGAGGCCGTGGAGAAGATCGCGGACTTCCAGCTCAGGGACGCGGCTCCATTCCTGGCAAGGCTCGCGTGGGAGCACGCGAGCGGCGCCATCCGGCGGGAGGCCGTGCACCTGATCGGCACGATGCCGGAGGCGTTGGGTCGACCGATCCTGGAGGACATCGCCGCGGGCGATCCAGACCTCGAGCTGCGTCAGGAAGCCACCACGGTGATCGAAGGATGGCGCGGATCGTGTCAGGAGCAAGGGATCGACCTGCTCCCCTCGGCGACTCCTGCCGAAAGCCGCGAGGCTCCGAGGAACTAGAAGCGTGCTCTGCGGCACGCGTGGAATCCTGTCCCTCTCCCTGCTGTGCATGCTCGACCCCGGCACCTCTGCGTCCGCGCAGGACGATCCCGCGAGGCTGGTCTACCTGTTGCAATACATCGGCGCCGACTACGGTGTCGCGGTGCAGGACGGCCGGCTCGCGAACGAGACCGAGTACCAGGAGATGCTTGCCTTCTCCGGGGAAATCCTGGCTGGATATCGCGCCCTGCGCGGCGAACGCGCGGCAGCACAGATCGTCGCGGACCTCGAGGACCTGGGATCGGCCGTCCACGAGCGGCGCACCTGGGACCAGGTTCGCTCCCTCGCCCACGATCTCACCGTGCGGCTCTCCGAGGACCTGAAGGTCGAGACGCGCCCCGCCGCGTCCCCCGATCTGGCGCGCGGGCGCCTGCTGTACCTCAGCGACTGCGCCATCTGCCACGGCGAGCGCGGGGCCGGTGACGGCCTTGCGGCTGCCGGCCAGGACCCGCCTCCCGCGTCGTTCCGCAACGCCATCCGGATGAACCTGGTCTCGCCGCACCAGGTGACCGGCGCGATGGCCTTTGGCGTCGATCGGACGGCCATGCCCTCCTTCGGGTGGGCGTACACGGACGCCCAGCTCTGGGATGTCGCGTTCTTCGTCATGACCTTGAGGGACGGCTTCGATCCGCGTCCGCCCACAGGACCCCTGGAAGTCTCCCTCAGCGACCTGGCGCGTTACTCCAACGAGGAGTTGATCGAGCGCGCGCGGATCTCGGGTCCCCCGGCCGACTTGAAGAACATCGACTTCTTCCGGGCGAATTTCTGGCAATCGGGTGGTGGAGAAGGTCAGAGCCTTTCGGCCGCGGCGTCCCGCGAACCCGGCGCCGGTCTCGCCACGGCGCTCGATCTGGAGACGGCATTCGAGCAGGTGGCCGAGAGCGTCTCCGCGAGCGTGGCCGGCATCTCGCTCTATCGGAAGGAGGCGCCGGCCAATCCTGGGACAGGGAGTGCCGCGGCCGGGCGGACCGAGGCCTGGCGGCAGGCGGGACGGGAGCAAACGCCCTATCCGGGCTATCGCAGGGTTCGATCCGGGAGCGGCGTCTTCGTCACGGAGGACGGCTTTCTCCTCACGCGCAGCCGGCTGCTCGCCGACGACAGGGGGATGCGGGCGGGCGACATCATCGACGTGGAGGTGCAGGGGAACCTGCATTACCGCGCGCGGCTCATCGGCCTCGAGCCCGCGATCGATCTGGCGGTCATCAAGGCCGAGGCGCCCGTTCCCATGCAGCCCGCCCGCTTCGGAGACAGCGATGCCGTGCGCGTCGGCCAGTGGGCCATCGCGGTCGGCGACCCGCCCGGAGTCGAGAAGACCTTCGCGCCGGGGACGATCGCGGCCCGCGCCGAGCGCGACTGCTACCAGGAGAACCGCACGAGCACTCTCCTCCAATCCTCCATCCGCATCGGGACGGAGAGCTTCGGAGGACCGGTGGTCAACATCCGTGGCGAGGTCATCGGGATCGCGGTGCCCCGCGCCAGGGCCCCAGGGGCCGCCGTGCCCGACGAGGATGAGGCCGTCTACGCGCTGCCGATCAATCTGGCGCGGACGATCTACGAGGCGCTGAAAGTCAAGGAGAGCACGCGTTCTCCCTGGCTGGGCTTTTCGGTCCTCGATCTGACCGCGGAGCTGCGCCGCAAGGTGCCGCGCGCCCCGCTCACGGGGATCTACATCGATGACGTGTTCGATCCCAGTCCCGCGGCGCGCGCCGGGATCCGGGTGGGCGACGTTCTCACCGCCATGGACGGGAACCGCGTCTTCGCGGTCCCCGAGTTTCAGAAGTGGCTCTACCTCCTCGGGATCGGACACGCGGTCACCCTCGAGATCGTCCGCGACGGCGCCGTGCTGAAGCGCGCGATGAAAATCGAGCAGCGGCCGGCGACGATCCCCACCCGCTGACCGGGGCCCCCACCGAGCCACACATCGACCACCGCCCTGGCTCTTCCGCCCTACGGTGTTTCCCCTACGCAATCTCAGTAGTTGACCTGGGTTGATTCTCACGATAGGGTGACATCCGCTGCTAGCTACATAGAATTCCCACACGATATTAGGTAGTTTCCCTCCCACAAAACCAGGGAAACGCCTACTAGCAGGGTTGGAGACTCCGCCGGCGCGGAGCACCCGTTCTCCAGCCGAAACGAAGCAGGGCATCGATGGTCACCCGCAGTGTTCCTGCGCGGCCATCGTCGCCCGGCGAGAACCAGCGGCCGCCGATTCTGTCGAGCGCCAACCGGCACCGCGGCCGTTCGGGCCATGCGCCCACACGAAGGGAGGATGATCATGCGTAGCACGCCTTCCGTCAGCCAGTCCGCTGCGGAAAAAGTTTGCCGTCGTTCGACGTCCGCTTCCATGGCGCCCGCGGGAGCCGGCCGGACTCGCCGGCAGGCCATGATCCGCGTCTCCATCGCATTCGCACTGACGCTCGCGCTGTTCGCAGTCCCCGCGCTGGCCGCCGTCAACCGCGGTCCCTATCTCCAGATCGGCACGCCGACGAGCGTGGTGGTGAAATGGCGCACCGACACGGCATCGAACAGTCGCGTGACGTACGGAACGCAGCCGTCGAGCCTGACCGGAACCGCGTCCAGCTCGACGTCGACGACGAATCACGAGGTCACGCTCACGGGACTCCAGCCGGCGACGCGCTATTACTACGCCGTCGGCGACAGCGCGACGATCCAGGCGAGCGGCAGC
>DATFVU010000219.1:0-6252 GCA_035260145.1 Candidatus Polarisedimenticolia bacterium
GGGTGACGGCCACGCCCGAAAAAAAGAACGGTGTGGCAAGCGTCAGGGCCATCTCGGCGGACACCAGGACAGTCGAAAACGAGAGGACCATCTCCGGGGCCAGGGTGACCTCGATGCACAGGGACAGGCCGATGGAGAGCGCGAAGGCCGACGTGAACAAACCCAGATCGGCCGACAGGGTGGCGGGCGAGAAACGATCCCTGCGAAGGTAGACCCAGACCGCCCCCGCGGTCATGCCGAACATGGCGGCGCTGATCACGAAGAAGGCCAGGTGGTACCAACTGATCACCGACAGCAGCCGGGTCTGGACGATCTCCAACATCAGCGTCGAGAAGGAGAGCAGAAAAAGACCGGTCGAGAACCTGACGAACTTCAAGAGACCTCCGGTGAGAACCCGCCGCGCTTGCCGGGGAAGAGCGTGCACTGTACATCAGATTGGCGGCGGATGGCTACAATCCGGGCGTGTCGCGATGTCCGGGCGCGAGCGGCCGCCGGGAAGGGGTTGGCGACCAGGCGGTCGCCTCAGGGCGTTCGCCGTTTGACAAGCGGTCCGCGGGAGCGATACTCTGCGGATTCCATATTGAACGCCGGTTCGGGAGATCCGATGGGAGAAGCGACGGCGGCGAAACTGACGAGCCACGCCCGTTCCGGGGGCTGAGCGGCGAAGCTCAGTCCGGTGGACTTGAGCGAAATCGTCAAGGAATTCGCCGGGGCGGCCAAGACCGATCCCAACCTGCTCGTCGGTTTCGAGACCGGCGACGACGCGGGCGTGTACCGTCTGACCGACACGATCGCCCTGGTGCAGACGGTCGACTACATCACGCCGGTGGTCGACGATCCATTCCTCTACGGGCAGGTGGCGGCGGCCAACTCCATCTCCGACGTCTACGCCATGGGCGGACGGCCGCTGACGGCCATGAACTGCTGCAACTTCCCGGCCAAGAACATCGACAAAGTCACCCTGCGCCGCATCCTCGAGGGCGGCTTCAGCAAGATCAAGGAGGCCGGCGCCACGCTGGTCGGCGGCCACACGGTGCGCGACGACGAGCTCAAGTACGGGCTGTCGGTCACGGGAATCATCGATCCCCGCCGGATCCTGACCAACGCCGCGGCCCGTCCGGGAGATCACCTTGTCCTGACTAAGCCGATCGGCACCGGCGTCATCATCACCGGTTACCGACGAGGCCTGGCGTCCGAAGAGTTGCTGCTCCGTGCCGTGAGCTGGATGGCGACCCTCAACAATGTCGCCTGCGAGACGATGCTCGAGTTTGACTCGCATTCCTGCACCGATATCACGGGTTTCGGGTTGAGCGGTCACGCGCTGGGAATGGCGAAGGGGAGCCGGGTTCGGATGCGGATCCGCTTCAAGGACGTGCCGAAGTACGACGAGAGCCTGGAACTGATCGGTCAGGGCGTCGCGACTTCGGTGACCAGCTCCAACATGCAGGTCGCCCAGGACTCGATGGCCTTCTCCGGCCCCTTCACCGACGACGACAAGTGGCTGATCGTCGATCCGCAAACGTCCGGGGGACTCCTGATCTCCCTGCCCGCGGAACAGGCCCCGAGGCTCGTCGCCCGACTGCGCGAGCGCGGCAATCCAATCGCCGCCGTCATCGGGGAGGTCGTGCCGGCCGACGGCCGGCCCGGCCTCGAGTTCCTAAAGTAGTCGACCATCCCCGCTCTTCCGGCAAGTCCAGCCTTGTACCCCGTAGCGGGAGGGAGATAGAATCGGTGCCGCTTCGCCCGGAGCCTGTCGCGTGCGTCTGACCGCCGGGAAGGAGGGGAAGACCGTGCCGTTCACGCGCCGCGCCACGCTGGCGCCCCATGAAGCCTCGTGCCGAATCGGCCGTCTCGCCGGTGTGATCGGCGCATGACGATGGATATCCTCGGGATCTCGGCCTACTACCACGACAGCGCGGCCTGCCTGCTGCGCGACGGGAGAATCATCGCCGCGGCACAGGAGGAGCGGTTCACGCGCAAGAAACACGACGCCCGATTCCCGCGCCATGCCGTGCGCTACTGTCTGCGCGAGGGGAGCGTGACCCTCCCGCAGGTGCGGCACGTGGTCTTCTACGACAAGCCCCTGCTGAAATTCGAGCGCCTCCTCGAGACCTACCTCGGCTTCTCGCCCCGCGGACTCCGCTCCTTCGTGGCGGCGATGCCGGTCTGGCTCAAGGAGAAGTTGTTCCTGAAGGATCTCCTGGAGAAGGAGCTCCTGTCGTGCGCCGACGGATCGAAGCGCGGCGACCTGCCTTCCCTTCTTTTCGGGGAGCACCACGAGTCGCACGCGGCATCCGCGTTCTATGCGTCGCCCTTCAAGAGCGCGGCGATCCTGTGCATGGACGGCGTCGGGGAATGGGCCACCACATCCGCCTGGTCCGGGGAGGACAATCGGATCAATCCGATCTGGGAGATTCACTTCCCGCACTCCATCGGCCTCCTGTACTCGGCATTCACCTATTTCACCGGATTCAAGGTCAACTCGGGCGAGTACAAGGTGATGGGGCTCGCGCCCTACGGCCAGCCCAAGTACGTCCAGACGATCTACGATCACCTCATCGACCTGAAGCCCGACGGCACCTTCCGCATGAACATGGACTACTTCGCCTACTGCACCGGCCTGCGCATGACCAATCGCAAGTTCGACGCCCTGTTCGGCGGCCCGCCGCGCGCGCCCGAGTCGCCCCTCACGCAGCGCGAAATGGACCTGGCGCGCTCGGTCCAGGACGTGACCGAGGAGGTGATGCTCCGCCTGTCCAGAACCCTGCACCAGGAGACCGGGGCCCGCGATCTGTGTCTGGCGGGAGGCGTGGCGTTGAACTGCGTCGGGAACGGCCGACTCCTGCGCGAGGGCCCCTACCGGCGTCTCTGGATCCAGCCCGCCGCGGGGGACGCGGGCGGCGCCATCGGCGCGGCCTATTCCGCGTGGCACCAGCTGGAGGATCGACCGCGCGCGCCGAACGGAGACGCCGACGCCATGAGCGGCTCCTATCTCGGGCCGGCCTTCGGCAACGACGACATCGAGCGCTTCCTGAGGGGCCGCGGCGCGCCGTATGTCCGCCTCGAGGACGACGCCCTGTTCGACCGCGTGGCGGGGGCGCTGGCCTCGGAGAAGGTGGTGGGGTGGTTCCAGGGGCGCATGGAGTTCGGCCCCCGGGCCCTGGGCGGCCGGAGCATCATCGGCGACGCGCGCAGCCCGAAGATGCAATCGGTCATGAACCTCAAGATCAAATACCGCGAGTCGTTCCGCCCGTTCGCCCCGTCCGTCCTTCGCGAGCGCGTGGCCGATTACTTCGAGATGGACGCGGACAGTCCCTACATGCTGCTGGTGGCGCCGGTCGTCGAGCGGCGCCGGATCCCGATGTCGCGGGATTCTCAGAATCTCTGGGGCATCGACCTCCTGAACGTCCCCCGGTCGGACATTCCCGCGGTGACCCACGTCGATTACTCCGCCCGCATCCAGACCGTTCACAGGGAGACGAACCCGCGATACCATCGCCTGCTGAAGGAGTTCGAGAGCAAGACGGGCTACGGTGTCATCGTGAACACGTCGTTCAACGTGCGCGGAGAGCCGATCGTGTGCTCTCCCGAGGACGCCTTTCGCTGCTTCATGCGCACGGAGATGGACATGCTCGTCCTGGAGAACTGCGTCCTCGACAAATCCGCGCAGAAACCATTGACCGAGGAAAAGGACTGGCGCAGCGAGTTCGTCCTCGACTGAGGGCGCCGGATTCCGCCGATATGTCAGCCGAATCAAGGTCGTTGCGGTCGTTCGGGTTCCTGGTGGGCGGAATCTTTCTCGCGATGGGGGTCTGGCCGGCGGTCTTCCGCCACCAGGAGCCGCGGCTCTGGGCCCTTGTGGTCGCCCTCCTGCTGCTCGGACCGGCCGCCGTCTACCCGCGCGCGCTGGGCCCCGTGCACCGCGTCTGGATGAAGATCGGGCACGTCCTGGGCTTCATCAACACGCGGATCATCCTAGGGCTCCTGTACTACGTGATCGTGACGCCGATGGGGTTCATCCTGCGCCTGTCCGGGAAGGACCCGATGCAGCGCGGGTTCGACCCGCGGGCCGCGACGTACCGTTTGCCGCGCCAGCCGCGGCCCGCGTCGCACATGAAGCATCAATTCTAGGAAGGGAGGCCTCGCATGCTCGGTTTTGCTCGAGAGTTGTGGGCCTTCCTGAGACACCGCAAGAAGTACTGGCTCCTCCCGATCGTCCTGGTCCTTCTGACGCTCGGGGCCCTGATCGTCTTCACGCAGGGCTCCGCCATCGCCCCATTCATCTACACCTTGTTCTGATCGGTCGGCGGGATCGGTCCGCGCTACAGCGTCGATGTCGGATCGACGTCGATGACGAGGTCGTTCGCGCGCAGCTGCGGCCCTCCCAGCAACGGAAGAAGTTCCGCCAGCACCGCCTGCATGTCCCGGCGATTCGGCGCCTTCACCAGCACCTGCACTCTGTAGTCGCCGCGCAGGCGCTCCAGCGGGGCCGGCGCCGGCCCCAGGACCTGCACCCGTCGCCCCGCGAGGCTCGCGAGCGCCCGCGCCACGCGGCCGGCGCGCTCCCTCGCCCGATCGAGAACGCGATCCTTGACCAGGAGAACGGCGAGGGCGGTGTAAGGCGGATAGTTCATGGCGCGCCGGTAGGCAAGCTCGCGCTTTGCGAACCCGGTGTAGTCGTGCTCGCACGCGAATCGGATGGCGTGATGCTCGACGTCGTACGCCTGCACGATCACCTCTCCCGGCCGCTCGCCCCGCCCGCTGCGGCCGGCGACCTGAGACAGGAGCTGGAACGCCCGCTCTCCCGCCCGGAAATCGGGCATCCCGAGGAGGGCGTCAGCCGCCAGGACTCCCACCAGGGTGACGTTCGGAAAGTCGTGCCCCTTGGCGATCATCTGCGTCCCCAGGAGGATGTCCACCTCTCCCCGCTCCACCCGGGTCAGAAGGTCCTCCACGGCGCCGCGTCCCCTCGCCGTGTCCCGGTCCAGCCTCTCGATTCGTGCCTCCGGCAGGGCCGATCTCAGCACCTCCTCCAGCCGCTCGGTGCCGGTCCCTCCGAAGTGAAGGTCGGCGCTCCGGCAGGACGGACAGACCGAGGGGACCGGCTGGCTCTCGTCGCAGTAGTGGCAGCGCAGGCGCCTCTGACGCAGGTGCAGCGTCATCGGGATGCTGCACTGCCGGCACTGGATCTGCGCGCCGCAGGCGCGGCACAGGACGAACGTCGAGAAACCCCTGCGATTCAGAAGGACGAGGCTCTGCTCGGAGCTCCGGAGGCGATCCCGAAGCGCCGTAAGGAGCCGGCGCGACAGAATCGACTCGCCCCCGACCTCCCGGAACTCCAGACGCATGTCGACGCGCTCCACGCGAGGCAGGCCGGCGCTGCCGATGCGGCCGGGAAGGAGAAGCAGCCGGTGCCGGCCGCGCCCCGCCTGAAAATAGGACTCGACCGACGGCGTCGCCGAGCCCAGGATCACTGCGGCCGCCGCCTGCTTGCCGCGCATGATCGCCAGGTCGCGCGCGTTGTAGCGCGGATGCTCCTCCTGCTTGTAGGAGGCGTCGTGCTCCTCGTCCACGACGATCAGCCCCAGGTCGGGGATCGGGGCGAACACGGCGGAGCGCGCCCCGAGAACGACATCGACCCTGCCGTCACGGATGCGCCTCCACTCGTCGTAGCGCTCCCCCTCCGTCAATCCGGAGTGCAGGAGCGCAAGGACTTCGCCGAACCGCGAGCGCATGCGACGGGCCAGAAGCGGCGTCAGGCCGATCTCGGGCACCAGATAGAGGGCCCGGCGGCCCGAGGCGACCGCCGCCTCGATCGCCCGGAGGTAGACCTCGGTCTTTCCGCTGCCGGTGACGCCGTGCAGCAGGAAACTGGCGAACCTCCTCGGTTCGAGGGCGCCCAGGATCGCCTCGATCGATTCGACCTGCGCCGGCGTGGGAATCACCTCTTGAAGCCGCCTGACCGGCAGCTCGAGAGAGGCCGGCCGGCGGGGCGACTCCAGGCTGTCGACTTCCACCAGGCCGCGCTCCTCGAGGGCCCGAAGCGCGGCGCGGTTCGCCTCCGCCCGGCGCAGCAGATCAGAGACCGGCTGGCGTCCGCCGGACGAGCGCAGAGCGTCCAGGATGCGCGAAAGCCCCGGGTAGGGCCGAGGGCGTTCCCCCCACTCCTGCCTTACCACAACGTGGAGACAGAGGGTTCGGAGCGCGGAGGTACATGGCGCCCGTTGACGCCGGATGTCCGAGGAATACGAT
>DATFVU010000220.1:0-3667 GCA_035260145.1 Candidatus Polarisedimenticolia bacterium
GAGCCCGGCTGGTACAAGGTCGGCATGAAGGTGGTCCCGCACTTCAAGTACGAAGGCGCGTTTTTCGAATTGTCCCTGGTTGGCAAGCTGGACAAGCAATAACCCGGAACCGTCTGTCGCGTTAAGGAGGATCTACAGCCATGCCGATGCCGATTCACATGGAGGTCGAGGGGGACACGCAGGGAGCCATCGAGGGCGAATGCGAGATGAAGGGCCGCGAGAAGACCATCGAGGTCTACGGCCTGGAGCATGCCATCGAGATCCCGACCAACCCGCAGGACGGTCAGCCGGTGGGCAAGCGCCGCCACAAGCAGCTGAAGGTGGTCAAGCTGGTGGACAAGACGAGCCCCTTGCTCGCCATGGCGCTGTGCACGGGGGAGCCGCTCACGGTGAAGCTCAAGTGGTTCCGCCAGGCCGGCTCCAAAGAGGAGCATTACTTCACGACCGAGCTCCAGGGGGCGCACATCGTCGATCTGCGGACCTATATCCCGAACGTCTTCGATCCGAAGAACGCCGAGTACCAGCACATGGAGGAGTGCGCCTTCGCCTACCAGAAGATCGTGTGGACCCACGAAACCGAAGGGAAGCAGGCGGAGGACGACTGGCTGGCGCCCGTCGAGTAGACGGACGGCCGTTCGCGTTCGGAACGCCTGAAGGGGGTGCCGCGCCTTGAGAGAGCGAACGCTCCTCGAGCGCCTGAGACAGCCGGAGTCCGAGGGCAGCCGAAGGGCTTCCGCCGACGTGGGTGCTTTGACACGCTCGATCCTTGCGCATCTCGCCCGCATGTTCAACACGCGGCAGGGGCATGCCCTGACGGCCCTCGACTACGGCATGCCCGACATGACCGATTTCATGCGCGAGTTTCCCTCCTCGGCCGAGGGGATGGAACGGGCGATCCGGGAGAGCATCGAGCGCTACGAGCCGCGCCTGAAGTCCCTGCGGGTGCGTCTGGAGCGATCGGAGACGGACGCCTTGAAACTGACGTTCCGTCTCACGGCGAAGCTCGCCCTGGAGAAGCAGAGCGCCGACGTGGCGTTCGCAATGAACGTGAACTCGGAAGGCCAGTTCGAGATCAGGCCATAGACCCGTGTACAACAAGTATTACCAGGAGGAGCTGGCGTTTCTGAGGGAGATGGGGGCCGAGTTCGCGCGCGTGAATCCCGCCGCCGCCCCCTTCCTGGCCGAGAGGGGGGCCGACCCCGACGTCGAGCGCCTTCTGGAAGGGTTCGCCTTCCTGACCGGGAAGCTCCGCCTGAAGCTCGACGACGAGTTTCCGGAGCTGACCCAGTCGCTGATCCGCATCCTGTATCCGCACTATCTGCGGCCGGTGCCGGCCATGTCGGTGCTGCAGTTCGAGCCGGCGCCGAACATGGTCAAGACCGCGCAGCGCATCCCCCGCGGGACCGCCGTCGATTCGGTGCCGGTCGAGGACAAGGCCTGCCGCTTCCGCACCTGCGCGGACGTCGACCTTCTGCCGCTGGCGGTCAGGGAGGCCTCGCTCGAGCGCCCCTCGGGGGCGGCCGCGGCGCTGAAACTGAAGATCGTCTTCCTTCCAGGTGCTGTGGCTGACAAGCCCGGTCCGATCAGGCCGCGCCTGTTCCTGCACGGCGACCCGGCAACGGCCTGCTCGCTGTATCTTCACCTCACACGCCACCTCAAGGAAGTGATCGTGCGACCGCTGGGGGCCGCGGCGGCGGCGCGCAAGGTGACGCTTCCGCCTGAGGCCGTCCGGACGGCCGGGTTCAACGAGCAGGATGCGCTCATTCCTTATCCGACGCATGCTTTTCCGGGCTACCGGCTGCTTCAGGAGTATTTCACGCTGCCGCAGAAGTTTCTCTTCCTCGACATCGAGGGACTCGGGGATCTGTCGGCGCTGCAGCCGCTCCAGGAGGGGTTCGAGATCCTGTTCGCGTTGTCGCGGCAGCCGGACGCCGGCCTGCGTGTGGCGGCCGAGAACGTACGGATGAACTGCGTTCCCGTGGTGAACCTGTTCGACTGCCAGTCCGACCCGATCCGGGTGGACCAGCGCCGCGTGGAGTACGTGGTCCGCCCCGAGGCCGCCAAGGCGCCGCAGGCCGGAGTGTTCTCGGTCAATCGCGCCATGGGGTGGGAGGCGGGCACGGCCGATCCCCGGGACTTGCCGGACTTCGCGTCCCTGGGACGCGGTCTCGGGGAAAAGCGCGGTCCGGGCATTGTCTACTTCGCGACGCGCCTGCGTCCCTCGATCCTGGGGGCGGGGGTCGAGACCTTCGTCTCCTTCGTCACCGAGAGCGGGGAGAGCGCCATGCCGCCGACCGAGACGGTGGTGCTGGAGCTTACCTGCACGAACCGCGATCTGCCGCAGGGGCTTCGAGTAGGCGATCTGTGCCGGCCGACCAGCAGCACCCCGACGTTCGCCCGCTTCCGCAACATCACGCCGGTGACGCCGAACCTGGACCCGCCCCTCGGGCCGGGGCTGCACTGGCGGCTCATCTCGAACCTTTGTCTCAACTATCTATCGCTGTCGAGCCCCGAGGCGCTGCGAAATCTCGTGGGTCTCTACAACTTCCGCGCCCTGTACGACCGGCAGGCGGAGCGCGAGCATCAGCTCCGGCTCGAGGCGATCCGGTCGGTGAAGGCCGTCCCGGAGGAGCGTCTGCACCGGGGAACGCCCGTGCGCGGCACCCGGATCGAAATCGAGCTCGCCGAGGCCAACTTCGCCGCCGAGGGGGAGATGGTCCTGTTCGGCGACGTGCTGAGCGAATTCCTGGCCCTGTACTGTTCGATCAATTCCTACTCGCGCCTGGTGCTGCGGGGCGCCGAGAAGGGGGAGGTCTACACGTGGAGCCCGAGGAGCGGACGACAGACGCTGATCTGATCCGCGCCCTCGCCCGGGAGGCGCGGCTGTACTCCTTCTTCCAGGTCGTTCAGCTCCTGGAGCGGGCCCGACCCGAGGCGGCGCCGCTCGGCCAGGAGGGACCGCCCTCGCGTGAGGCCGTGCGCCTGCGTCCGTCGCTCAGCCTGGCCTTTCCGGAGTCGGATGTCGCCGCCGTCGAGGTCCTCGAGGACGGCGAACGCCCCCGTGTCCTTGTGGAGACCAACTTCCTGGGCCTCTACGGGAGCACCTCGCCTCTACCCACCTACTACGCCGAAGAGCTCCTCCAGGACACCTCCGAGGAGTCGCTGGTGCGCGGCGTCCTCGACCTGTTCCATCACAGGCTCTTGTCCCTGTTGTACCGATGCTGGAAGAAGTACCGGCCGTATCTCCAGTTCCGTCCCGACGGTCGCGACGAGTTCTCCTGGCGGCTGCTCTGCCTGATGGGGCTGGGGATCCAGGAGGCGGCGGAGCGCTGCGCGCTGCCCACGAGGTGGCTTCTCAGATATTGCGGCCTGCTGAATCAGCAGCCGCGCTCCGCCGCGGCGCTGCAATGCGCGATCTCCGACTTTTTCGAGGGCGTGCCGGTGGAGGTGACCTCCTACGCGGAGCGCTGGGTCACCATCCCCGAGGAAAGCCGCTGCCGCCTGGGCTCGCTCAATTCCCGCCTGGGCGTCGACCTGCAGGTGGGAGAGCGGGTCGAGGACCGGGCCGGAAAGTTCAGAGTGACGCTGGGGCCCATGGATCTGGACACGTACATCAGCTTCCTGCCCGGCCGCCGCAACCTGGACATCGTCTCCGGCCTGGCCCGGA
>DATFVU010000221.1:0-14781 GCA_035260145.1 Candidatus Polarisedimenticolia bacterium
CTCGCTACCGCGGGAGCGCTTCGATGCCGTCCTGAAGATGCTGGCGGAGGGCTTCACCCTGAAGCGCGGCCGGCGGGCCGCCTTTCTGTTCCACGACAGGGTGCATGGGCGACTGCGCGCGCGCAAGGGGGCGAGGCTGGCCGCGATCACCTCCGGCGGCGCCATTCCCGACACGGCCGACTACCAGGTCGTCCTCGAACCCGAGGGAACGCCCGTCGGAACGGTCAACGAGGACTTCGCCATCGAGAGCATGGCGGGAGAGATCTTCCAGCTGGGCAACACCTCCTGGCGCATTCTCAAGATCGAGCCGGGGAAGGTGCGCGTCGAGGACGCCCGCGGCCAGCCGCCGGGGATCCCGTTCTGGATCGGCGAGGCTCCGGCCCGCACCACCGAGCTGTCGGCGTCGGTCTCCCGCCTGCGCGAGGAGGTGGACCGGCGTCTCGGGAGTCCCACAGGCGCCGGCGCCTCCGAATCTCCGTCGCCGCGCGCGTTCCTGGAGACCGACCTGGGACTGCCCGCCGAGGCGGCCGAGCAGATCGTCGATTACCTGGCCGCCACGCGAACGGCCCTCGGCGTCGTCCCCTCGCAACAAACGATCGTCCTCGAGCGCTTCTTCGACGAGAGCGGCGGCATGCAGCTGGTGCTGCATTCGCCGTTCGGCCGGCGGATCAACTTCGCCTGGGGGCTGGCGCTGCGCAAGCGCTTCTGCCGCCGCTTCAACATCGAGCTGCAGGCGGCCGCCACGGAGGATGCCATCGTCCTGTCGCTGGGCCCCTCGCACAGCTTCCCGCTCGAGGAGGTGTTCCGCTACCTGCGCTCGACGTCGGTGCGCGAGGTGCTGGTGCAGGCGCTGCTCGACGCCCCGATGTTCGGCGTGCGCTGGCGCTGGAACGCCACGCGTGCGCTGGCGATCCTGCGCTTCCGGGGAGGCCGCAAAGTGGCGCCGCAGCTGCAGCGCATGCTGGCCGAGGATCTCATGGCCGCGGTCTTCCCCGACCAGATCGCCTGCGCCGAGAACCTCCAGGGGGAGCGGCGAATCCCCGACCATCCGCTTGTTCAGCAGACGATCCGGGACTGCCTGGAAGATGCGATGGACATTTCGGGCCTCGAGTCGCTGCTCTCGAGCGTCGAAAGGGGCGAGCGCGCGCTCGTCGCGCGCGACACCCGCGAGCCTTCCCCCGTGGCGCAGGAGGTCCTGTCCGCAAGACCCTACGCCTTCCTCGATGACGCGCCGCTCGAGGAGCGGAGAACGCAGGCGGTGGTCAGCCGGCGCTGGCTCGACCCGAAAGCGGCGTCCGACCTTGGAACCCTCGACCCCGGGGCGATCCGGAGAGTGCGGGAGGAGGCCTGGCCGGAGGCGACGAGCGCCGACGAGCTTCTGGACGCTCTGGAGATCCTGGGATTCGTCACCGAGCTTGAGGGGCGCACGGGCTCGCCCGATGGCGTGCGGGATGCCGACGGCGACGATGCACCGGCCGGCGGCGGCTGGGATCGATACATGGGCGAGCTCGTCGCCGAAAGGCGCGCCACTATCTTTCATATTCGATCGGAGGGGAACGCGCGCGCGCGGCCCGAGAACGGGCCGCCGTCGGGCAGGCCGATCCTGCGACTCTGGGTCGCGGCGGGACGACTGGCGCACATGCGGGCGGCGTTTCCATCAGGCGCGGCCGAGCCGGACCTCGCGCCGCTCCCCGACGCGGCGGGTGCCGGGCAAGCCGCGGGCCCCGTCGACGCGGCCGAGGCATTCGCCGAGATCATCCGGGGGCGTCTCGAGGGCCTGGGACCCGTGAGCGCCGAGGCGCTGGCTGCCTCCTGCGGCGTGCCCGTCACGGCCATCGAGGCGGCGCTGCTGCGCCTCGAAGCCGAAGGGTTCGTGCTGCGCGGCCGATTCACCGCGCAAGCTTCGGGGGCCGAGTGGTGCGCGCGTGGGCTTCTGGCGCGCATCCACCGCTACACGCTCGATCGACTGCGCGCCGAGATCGAGCCGGTCAGCGCCGCCGACTTCATGCGGTTCCTCGCCTCCTGGCAGAGGCTCGCCCCGGACGACAGGATGGACGGTCCCCTCGGTCTGCAGACGCTCGTCGAGATGCTGGAGGGGTTCGAGGCACCCGCCGCGGCCTGGGAGGGGGACATCCTGCCGGCGCGCCTGGCGCGCTACGACCCGGCCTGGCTCGACGGGTTGTGCCTGAGCGGGCGGGTGGTCTGGGCCCGTCTCTCCCCTCCTCGACCGGCGCCGGAGCGGTCGCCACACTCGGGGCCGGTTCGCGCCACGCCGATCGCTCTCCTGTCGCGGGGCAACCTGTCCCACTGGGCGTCTCTGGCCCGGCGGCCGGACGGCGGGCCCGCGCTGTCGTCGGACGCAAGCACCGTCTTCGATCTGCTGACCTCCCGGGGAGCGCTGTTCTTCGACGAGATCGCCTCCCAGTCGGGGCTTCTCAAGACACGGATCGAAAATGCGCTCGCCGAGCTGGTCGCGATCGGGGCGGTCACGTCTGACGGCTACACCGGCCTGCGGGCGCTGCTCACGCCCTCAGGACGGCGGCGCCCGCTCGAGGACGGAGCCAGCCGCCGGGCCGGGCGCCGCAGTTTTCGATCGCGCTCGCCGTTCGGAATGGAGAGCGCCGGCCGCTGGACACTTCTGTGGAGCGACGGGAAGGAGGCGCCCGCGGCCGAGTCGACCGCCGAGGCAACCGCCGAAGCGATCGCACCCATCCTGTTGCGGCGCTACGGCGTGGTGTTCCGGCGCCTCCTGGATCGAGAGGGGCCGATGCCGTCCTGGAGGGACCTGCTGAGAGTCCTCCGCCGCATGGAGGCGCGCGGCGACATCCGCGGCGGTCGCTTCGTCGCCGGCGTCGTGGGAGAGCAGTTCGCCCGCCCGGAGGCGGTCGAGCGCCTGCGCGCCCTGCGGCGCGCCGGACCGTCCGGTGCGCTGGTGTCGATCGGCGCCGCCGATCCGCTGAATCTCGTCGGTCACCTGGTGCCCGGACCCAGGGTGGCGCCGGCCGCGTCGAGCCGCATCCTCCTGCGCGACGGCGTTCCGATCGCCGTGCGCGAGGCGGGCGAGGTCAGGTTCCTCGTCGAGCTCGACCCCGCCGCGGCGTGGCGGGCGCGGAACGTGCTGGTGAAGCGCGCCGTGCCGCCGCGGCTCCGGAGCTATCTGGGGCATACCGCCTAGGCCGGCCGGGGCGCGAACCGGTCCTCTCCAGATGCCGCCTCAGGGCGCGGAAGGCGGAGAGCATGGCGGCGTAGGTGATCGTGGCGTTTCGTCCGCTGGGGTTCGGCAGGACGAAAACGGCCGATCCCGCGAGCGTCTCGCGCCGCAGCCCGGGGCGCGCCGCCCGGAGCCCTCCCGGAAACAGGACCCGGTCGATCGTCAATCCCACCAGGGCCACGACTTCGGGCCGGTAACGCCGGATGCGAACGAGGAGCGCGCGCCGCCCGCGCCTGTATTCCCCGGCGCGCAGCGCGTCGATCCCCGCCGTGGCGCGGCGCACCAGGTTGGTGATTCCGTATCCGTACAGTGGCAGCCGGGCGTCGTCCGCCCAGCCGAGCCGCTCCGGCAGGAGCCCGGACTCGCACATCAGGCGCCAGAAGCGGTTCGAGGGACCGGCGAAGTGGTGGCCGACGGCCGCCGACCGCAGCCCGGGGTTGATGCCGACAAACAGGACGCGCGCACCCGGCCGGATGTGATCGGGCAATCCCCCCTTTCGTCCACTGCGTCTCATGCGGCGTTCCTCCCGGCCTTTAGTTTAGAATGCTCGCGACCTGGCCGTCAGGTCCTGGAGCGCCCATGAACTGGCTGTTCAAAGAGGAACCTGAGCATTACGCCTTCGACGATCTGGTGAGCGACGGGCGGACGCGCTGGTCGGGAGTGAAGAACCCGCTGGCGCAGAAACATCTGCGCTCGGTGCGCAAGGGCGACAGGATTTTCTACTACCACACCGGAAAGGAGAGGGCGGTGGTCGGGATCGCGCGGGCAGTGGGCGACGCCTACGCCGACCCCGAGGACGCGACCTCCCGGCGGTCGGCGGTGGACATCGCCCCCGAGAAAAAGCTGTCCCGGCCGGTCGCGCTTCAGGAGATCAAGAGCCGGAAGATGTTCGCGACGTTCCCGCTGGTGCGCATCTCGCGCCTGTCGGTCATGCCGGTGAGCGACAGTGAATGGGACGCCATTCTGAAGATCTCCGGAAGCTCCGCCTGAGGCGGAGGACGCCGCCATCGGGGAGGCGAGGTGGATCGCCCGCGCTTCGAGGAGTTGGTGGCCGAGGCCATCGAATCGCTGCCCGAGGATTTCAAGGAGAAGCTCGATAACGTCGCCGTCGTCGTCGAGGACCTGCCGACACCGGCCGAGGCGCGGCGCCACGGACGCGGCCGACTCCTCGGCCTGTATCAGGGGCAGCCGCTCACCAGGCGCGACTCCCGCTACGGCATGTCGTTCCCGGACAAGATCACCATCTTCCAGCTCAACGTCGAGTCGATCTGCAGAGACGACGCCGAGATCAGGGAAGAGGTGCGCAGGACGGTCCTGCACGAGATCGCGCACCACTTCGGCATCGACGACCGCCGGCTGCATGAACTCGGCTACTGACCGGGGCCCGCGCCGCGCCGCCACCGGGCGCGCCATCGCGTTTTCACTGGCGGTCGCCCTGCTGGCCGCGCCGTGGTCGCCGCTGACGGCGGCCCCGATGACGCCCTCCGCTCTGCGATCGATCCTGGACAAGACCGATGGAACGCTCGCCCAGGCCGAGAAGGCCGTCAAGGGGAAGGACCCCGGCAAGGTCAGCCTTTACCTGGCGCGGGTCGACGAGCTTCTCGTGGAGTTTCAGGAGGGGGCCGGTCTGGCCGACCTGGCCAAGTCGTTCGATTCGGCGCGCGCCGCGGCCCAGGCCTCCGAGTGGGCCGGGGCCGCGTCCGCGGTCCGTCGGGCGAGCGCCCTGATGGCTCCGCTGAGCGACTACGTGGTGCTCCGGCAGGCCGCCGAGAGCAGCCGGGCCGCCGTGGCGGCGGCCGAAGCGCACGACCTCGCCGCGTTCACGGAATCGCTGGACCGCTTCGACGCCTCGATCCTCGCCCCGGTGATGCTGACCCGGGTGCGCGAGGCGCGCGACGCCGTCGCCAAGGCACGTCAGGCGATGGTGAAGAACAACATGCCGGATGGGCAGAAGCGCATCGGTGAAGTCAGGCGCGCCCTGAGCGGGCTGTTCCACGCCGGCGCTCTCAGCCGGGTCGTCTTCGCCCTGTCGATCGGCGCGGAGATGCTCGAGGCCGGCTCCGTCATCTCCGCCAAGGACCAGCTGCAGAAGGCCCTCCGCGATCTGAAGCTGGCGGCGGAGACCGCTCCCGAGGACGTGCGGCCGGTCCTGGAACAGACCCGGGCCACGACCTCCGACATCTGGAAGCGGGCCTCCCACGCCACACCGGACGACGTCAAGCGCATCGGCGAGCTCGCCCGCACGGTCGACGCGATTCGCCTGAAGCAGCCCCGTTAGCGCCGCCGGGCGAGCGGGGAATCGCGCCCCGAATCCTCATCCGGCTTGGCCGCCTGTGGAGTTTGTGTGAGAATAGGCGGCCGTCATGACCTCGAGACAGACACCGGAACCTCGCTCATGCAGGCTCGCGCAGGCGCTCGCCGTCTGCGGCCTTCTGGCCATCGGAGCGGCGGACACGATGGTCGTGGAGGCCCAGGCCACCGGCACGGCCCAGACCCCCATGGCACCCCAGGCCCCGCCCCCTGCTCCCGCGCCGCGGCGAAACATCGCCGGCCCCGGGGACTATGCGCTGCGCGAGAAGCTCGTCCGTCTCATCTCCACGGACGATGCTCTGAAGGAGGAGCAATTCCGGATCATCCTGGTCAACGGCGGGGTGGTCTTCTCGGGGCCCATCTCCAATTGTGCCAAGAGACGGAGGGCCCTGACGACGGCCGCGACGATACGCGGGGTGGTCAACGTCACCGACGAGATGACCGTGCCGCGGGGCGACTTGCCGGACGCGGAGCTGGCAAAGGCGGCAGTCGGCCTCCTCGGAGAGGCCTCCAATGAGCTGGGGCTGAAGGACCTGGACGCCCGGGTCGCGGATGGGGTGCTGACGCTGGAGGGAACGGTGAAGGACCTTGCGTCCCGCACCCGCGCCGAGGAGATCGCCGGAGGCGTCCTGGGGATCAATCGCATCTCCAACCGGCTGCGCCCCGCCAACGCGCCGTCCGGCAGCGACGACGCCTCGCTCCAGATCGCGGTGACCAATTACCTGGGAGATTTCCACAACTACGGCTACGCCAGTGATCTCAAGGTCAAGGTGCAGCAGGGAGTCGCGGTCCTGACCGGCCGGGTGGCCCTGTACCTGGCGCGCCAGCAGGCGGCGCTCGCCGCCGCTCAGGTGAAGGGAGTGGTCCGGGTGGACAATCTGATCAAGATCGATCCCGCGCTCACCGGTCGCCGCACCGTCGTCCAGGCCGGGACGTGACCCGCCGCTTCGACCCGCTCCTCGGTAGCCTCATCCTCCTCGTGTGCGGCGCGACGCTGGCGGCGCCGGCCGCGCAGGCCCAGGCCATCGAAGGGAAGGTCACGCGCATCGCACTCGACAACGGCATGCGCTTTCTGGTGGTGCGGCGCGGCGCCGCCCCGGTGTTCGCCGGTATTTTGCGCTTCCGCGTCGGCAGCGTGGACGACCCGGGGGGCCGCACCGGCCTGGCTCATCTGTTCGAGCACCTGGCCTTCAAGGGAACCTCGACGATAGGCACGCGCGACGCGAGGAAGGAGGCCGACATCCTCGACGCCATGGACCGGACCGCCGCCGACCTGATCCGCGAGGAGGACCGCGGTGCTCAGGCCGATCCGAAACGCCTCGAGGCGCTGCGCGGAGACCTGGAGTCCCTGACGAAGAGGCTTCAAGAGTTGACGATCAAGGACGAGTTCAGCCAGATCCTTACGGCGAACGGCGCCGTCGGCCTGAACGCCTCGACCAGCACCGACCTGACGTCGTACGTCGTCGCGCTTCCCGCGAACCGCCTGGAGCTCTGGTGCCTTCTCGAGTCGGCCCGCCTGCGCGACCCGGTCCTGCGCGAGTTCTACTCCGAGCGCGACGTGGTGATGGAGGAACGGCGCATGCGCGTCGACAACCAGCCGCAGGGAAGGCTGTACGAACAGCTCCTGCTGGCCGCCTTCCAGTCCCATCCGTATCGCGCCCCGACCGTGGGATGGATGTCGGATCTCGAGCACCTGACGCGCCCGCAGGCGGCGGAGTTCCGGCGCAGCTTCTATGTGCCCAACAACGCGGTCGGCGCCCTGGTCGGCGATGTCGACCCGGCGCAGGCGGAGCGCCTGGTGCGGCGCTACTTCGGCGGGATTCCCACAGGCCCGCCGCCCCAGGGTCCGGTGACCGCCGAGACGCCCCAGGGTGGCGAGCGGCGGATCGCCGTGGAGTTCGACGCCGAGCCCGAGGTGATGGTCGCCTTCCACAAGGCGGTCTGGCCGAGCCCCGACGACCCGGTGTTCGAGGTGATCGACAGTCTGCTGAGCTCGGGCAGGACGTCGCGACTGTTCCGCCGTCTCGTCCTCGAGACGCAGGTGGCCTCGGACGTTTACAGCACGGCGGCGCCCGGCGATCGCTACCCCAACCTGTTCATCGTCGGCGCCACTCCGCGGGCGCCGCACACGAGCTCCGAGGTCGAGGCCGGGATCCTGCAGGAGCTGCGCCGGCTGACGGTCGATCCGATCCCCGAGAAGGAGCTGGAAAAGATCAAGAATCAGCTCCGGGCGTCCTTCCTGTATCCGCTGCGCAGCAACTCCGGCCTCGCCGCGCAACTGTCGTACTCCGAGATCCTCACCGGGGATTGGAAGAACCTGAACGTGTACGCGGCGGCCATCCAGGCGACGACCACCGCACAGGTGCAGGACGCGGCCCGCCGGACCTTCGTCCCCTCCAATCGCACCGTGGCCGTCCTGTCGCGGCCCGAGGCGACGCCGTGAGGCTCCGCCGCCCGAGCGCGCGGTCCGGCCCGGCGCTGTCGCTCCTGGCGTTCCTGGCGATCGCGGCCTTCGTCACGCGGCCGGCCGGAGCACAGGAGCCCTCGAAGACCGCCCCGGCCGGCGCTCCATCCCCCGAGGCGCCCGGCCCGCCCCCGGATCCGCGGACTCTCACCTTCCCTCCGCTGTCGATCTCGTTCCCGAAGCCGGAAAAGATCCTCCTGCCCAACGGCCTCCTGGTCTACCTGTTCGAGGACCACGAGCTGCCTCTCCTGGACGCGGTCCTCTATTTCAAGGCGGGCGCCATCTTCGAGCCGGCCGACAAGGCCGGTCTCGCGTCCCTCACCGCGACCATGATGCGCGTCGGCGGCACCGAGGAGTCGACGCCCGACGAGGTGGACGAGGCGCTGGAGTTCAGGGCGGCGCACGTCGGCCTCGAAGCCGGAGACGACATGCTGAGCGCCTCGGTGTCGGCCGTGAAGGACAAGTTCCCCGACGCGCTGCGCCTCCTGGCGGCCATGCTGCGCGCCCCGCGCTTCGATCCCGCACGCCTCGAGGTCGAGCGGGCGCGGGCGTTCGAGGAGCTCAGACGTCGCTGGGACGACCCGGGGACGATCGCCGAGCTGAACTTCCGCCGCCTGGTGTACGGCGCCTCGAGCCCCTGGGGACGCCTGGCCGACGCCGACAGCATCGGGCGCATTCGCCGTGAGGACCTGGTCGCCTTCCAGCGCACCTACATCCATCCCAACAACTCGGTGATGGGGGTGGCGGGCGACTTCGAGCCCAGGGCGATGAAGAAGCTTCTGGAGGAGACCTTCCGCAAGTGGCCGCAGGCCAAGGTGACTCCGCCGGCCGTTCCGAAGATCAAGGACGAGGTCCCGGTCGGCGTGCACCTGGTCGCCCGGCCGTTCAGCCAGTCGAACGTGGAGATCGGCCACCTGGGGGCGGGCCGTTTCGATCCCGACAAGTTCGCCATCAAGATCCTGAATTTCATCCTGGGCGAGGGGGGCTTCACGTCGCGCCTGGTGAAGGAGGTGCGCTCGAACCGCGGCCTGGCCTACTCGGTGGGCGGCGGCATCGGCCTCGACTCCGACCGCGGCCTGTTCCAGATCTCCTGCAGCACGAAGGCCTCGTCCACGGTCGAGACGATCGACGTCGTCCGGAAAATACTGAAGGACTTCATCGATCAGGGCCCGACCGAGCAGGAGGTGAAGGAGGCGAAGGAGGCCAGCATCAATTCGTTCGTGTTCTCGGTCGAGGGGACGGTCAGCTTCATGCAGGCCTTCCTGTACTACGACTTCTACAACTATCCGCCCGGCTTCCTGCAGACCTACCGGGACAACCTCGCGAAGGTGACCCGCGAGCAGGTCCTGCAGACCGCCCGCAAGCGCATCCATCCCGATCGCCTGGTGGTGTTCGTGGTGGGAGACGACAAGACGTTCGACCGCCCGCTTCAGTCCCTGGGGCTGGGCGAACCCCGCGCCGTGAAGCTCGATTCTGAGCCGGCGGCCGGGTCGGGCGCTCCCTGACTACCCGAACAGGGAGATCTGTTCGGCCTTGTCGAGCCAGCGCACGGCCCGGGGTGCTATCGGCGGGTCGGGGGCGGCAAACTTGGGGCAGATGTCGCGATACTCGCACCAGCCGCACAGGGCGCTCACCCTGGCCGGGAACTCCTTGGCGCTTTCGATCGTGTCGATGAGCCCGATCATCTGACGGCGCTGCCGTTCGATCTCCTCCGCCGTGCGGTCCGACCGGAAGGTCTGCCCGGGAACCAGGTAGTGCCAGATCAGCCGGATCTCGCGCGCCTCGGGAAACCGCTTCGCCACCGCCATGCGGTAGATGGTCAGCTGGCGGTCCTTGCGCAGGTCGGATGCGCTGGGCAGCCACCCGCTCGAGGTCTTGTAGTCGTGGATCTCGAACACCCCGCGATCCAGGCGCACCAGTCGATCGATGTACCCGTTGAGCGTGTAACGCCCCTCCACGTCGAGGGCCAGCGTGATCGGCTCCTCGAGACCGACGGTGGTGCCGTCGTCGAACGGGTGGTGGCGTTCGTAGAACTTCGTGAGACAGGCGACGCCGAGGTCGCGGTAATGCGTCGGAGCGAGCTCCGTCTTGACGATCGTGATCTTGTCGGAGAAGTTCTCGTCCCAGCTCTTCTGATACCCGGCGATGATCGCGTCGAGCGGGAAGACCCGCGAAGCCATCCGTCCGCGGTACAGCCGCTCCAGCGCCTCGTGCACCCTGTTTCCCAGGAAGGCCTCGATCGACTTCGTATCGCGTTTGATCTTGTCGATGTAGCGGAACCGGTACTGCAGCGGGCACTTCTCGTAGGAGCTGAGGCGGGAATGAGAGTACGGCACGCGCGGTCCCCCGTCGGAATGGAAGTATAGCACGCGGTTCCGGGGGCGCTCCGGCGCTGGCAGCACCCGGGTGCTTCTGCTACAATCCAGCGCCCCGGAACGGAGACGGGCGCAGAAACTTCCCTGGAGGACTGACCATGACAACGTTTTCGATCCGCGGTGTGGGCGGCCCATCCAGGGCCGTTCTCGCCGCCAACCTGGTCGCGTGCGCCGTTTTCGGCGTCGGGCTGGCGTTCGCGCAGGGCTCCCCCGCATCCACGCCCGCCGCGGCCGCCACGCCGGCAGCCAAGGCCGCGCCCGAGAAAGGGGCCATGGACAAGCCGGCTGGCAAGAAGGAAGTCGCGGTGATCCAGACCAACATGGGGACGATCGTGTTCGAGTTCCTCCCCGACGTCGCGCCGAAGATGGTGGACAACTTCAAGGACCTGGCCAAGACAGGGTTTTACAACGGCACGACGTTTCATCGCGTGATCAACGGGTTCATGATCCAGGGAGGCGATCCGCTGTCCAAGGACAACGACCCGAACAACGACGGCACGGGCGAGGGCCCGCGCAAGATGCCGGCCGAGTTCACCACCAAGTACAGCCACACGCGCGGCATGGTCTCGACGGCGCGGGCCAACGACCCCAATAGCGGGTCCTGCCAGTTCTTCATCGTCCAGAAGGACTCCAAGTTCCTGGACAACAAGTACACGATCTTCGGACGCGTCCTCGAGGGGATGGACGTCGTGGACAAGATCTCTGTCGTTCCCAAGGGGGCCAACGATCGGCCCACGAAGAACGTGGTGATGGAGAAGGTCTCGATTGAAGTCCGCTGAAGCGAAATCGTCCCGCAGACCGCCGGCCCGCTCCAGGGCGGCGGCTCCCGCCGCCGAGGCGGGAGCGGAGCGCCGCGTCGACTGGCACACGTATTTCATGAACATCGCGCGCCAGGTCGCCACCCGCTCGACCTGCGACCGCAAGCATGTGGGCGCCGTGATCGTACGCGACAAGACGATCCTGTCCACCGGTTACAACGGGTCGATCCGCGGCCTGCCGCACTGCGACGAAGTCGGCCACGACATCGAGGACGATCACTGCGTCGCCACGATCCACGCCGAGGCGAACGCGATCCTCCAGGCGGCCAAGAACGGCGTCATGATCGAGGGGGCGGAGCTGTATACCACGGCGAGCCCCTGCTGGGGCTGCTTCAAGCTGATCGCCAACGCCGGTATCCGGAAGATTTTCTACGGCGAGTTCTACCGCGACCGGAAGAGCCTGGAGGTTGCGCGTCGCCTCGGGATCGATCTCGTCGATCTCGCGCCGGAAAGGACGGGCACCGCCCGCGGCGGCTGCGACTGGGGGGCTCCGGACGACTAGGAGTGTGTCCGAGTCATAGCAATGGGTCGGCCCTGGCACCCGGGGGAGCGCGCGTTCATTGACCGAGGCCCCTCGCAACACCGCGACGCGCGTCCTCCTGGTCTCGGAAGACGATGACATCACGGATCCACTCGAGTCGTTCCTGCAGCGCTCCGGGTATGTCGTCGAGGTCGTGGACGGACGGCAGGCGGCGACGCTCCTGCGCGAGGCCGGCACTTCGGCGGCGAGCGGGGGCCTGACCGACGCTCTCATCCTGGATCGCGATCTGGCCCCGGACGCCTATCAGACGATCCTCGACCTCCTGGCCCCGGCCGGTGGCCCCGCCTCCTTCCCGATCCTGGTGCTCGGCGGCGGCCCATCACCGCGCGTGCCGGCCGGCTGGCACGAGGACGCCTTCGCCTCGGTCTCGCGCCCTCCGCAGCCCGCCGAGATCACGGCGACGCTCGCGCTCCTGCTCCGCCTGGCCTTCTATCGCCGCTACCGCGAGCTGGTGCACGACCTCGCCCAGCCCGTGACCGCGCTGCACGCGCTCTGTCGAGGCCTCGCGGGGATCCCGGCGCCGGACGAGGCCGCGCGCTCGACGATCGAGCGCCTGCGCCGGGAGGCGGATCGGCTGATGACCCTTCTGGAGAACTTTCAGAGGGGGCGGGGCGTCCCCTAGGACTCCTGGACCCTATTTCCGCAGCATCCCCTTCAGGTTCATGTTGCGAATCAGGCGGTGCAGGTAGTTGGGGTGCACGTCCAGGAGCCGGGCCGTCTCGACGTAGTTGCCCCCCGCCTCCTTGAACGCCTTCAGGATGACCTCTTTCTTGGTCAGGACGACCGCCTCGTGAAACCGCGAGGTCCCCGTCGGCCGTGGCGACTCGGACTCCAGGACGTTTTCCGGCAGCTCCTCGGGGCGGATGACGTCGCTCGATCCCAGGACGACCGCGCGCTCGATGGCGTTCTCGAGCTCGCGCACGTTCCCCGGCCAATCGTAGGCCGTCAGGCGGTCGATCGCCTCCGCCGCGATCCCCACCACCCGTCGCTTGCAGCGCTCGCCGGACCTCTGCGCGAAATAGCGCGCCAGAAGCGGGATGTCCTCCTTGCGCTCGCGCAGCGGCGGCATGTGCACCGACACGACGTTGATCCGGTAGAACAGATCCTCGCGGAACGCGCCCGACTGCGTCATCTCCTTCAGGTCCCGATTGGTGGCGGTGATGACGCGCGCCTCGACCCTGATCGGCCGCGTACCCCCCACCCGCTCGAACGTGTGCTCCTGGAGCACGCGCAGGAGCTTCACCTGGAGGTGGGGCGCCAGCTCCCCCACCTCGTCCAGGAACACGGTCCCTCCCTCGGCCACCTCGAGCCTTCCCTTCTTCTGGACGACCGCGCCGGTGAACGCACCGCGCTCGTGGCCGAACAGCTCGCTCTCGAGCAGCGTCTCCGCCAGCGCGGCGCAGTTGATGGCGACGAAGGGGCGGGCGGCCCGCGGGCTGTTCTGGTGGATGGCGCGCGCCACCAGCTCCTTGCCGGTGCCGCTCTCGCCCGTGATCAGAACCGTCGAATCGGCCGCGGCCACCTTGGCGATGAACTTCAGGACGGCGGCCATCGCGGCGCTTTCCCCCACCATGCTGTGCGAGAGATTCGCGTCCATGGCCAGGCGGAGGTTCTCGTTCTCGAGCCATTCGATCTGCCGCGCGTTCTCGAGCGCGACCGAGGCGATGCCGGCGACGGCCGTCAGGAGCTCCAGGTGGCCCTCATCGAACCGGGCCCTGGGGCTGCTCGAATCTAGGTACAGCACCCCCAGCATCCTGCCGGCGAAGGCGAGCGGCACGGCCAGCACGGAGTGGACGTTCGCCGACAGCAGACTCTCCGCCGCGCCGAAATCCTCGCTGTCGCGCACCTCGTTGCACAGGATCGAGACCCGCTCGCGCAGCACGCGCAGGACGATGGTGCGGCTGACCTTGACCGCCCGCCCCGAGCCCGAGTCCTTCTCGAGTCCGAACACGTTGGAGATCTCGTCGGATCCCCTGGCGAGAAGGATCAGCGCCCCTCGCTCCGCCGGAACCACCTCGAAGATCGACTCGAGGAGCTTCTTCTCGAGCGCCTCGGCGCCGCGGATCGAGTTGATCGCCGTGCTGATGCGCAGCAAAACCGAGAAGTCGCGCGCCGCCCGTCCGGCGGGGGCCTCCGGCGCCGCCGGCGCCAGCGTGGCCTGCGACAGCTCGATGGTGCGCCCGGTCACCATTCCCTGCTCTTTCAATTCCACGGGGGCGCCGGCCGGGAGCGGGTCCACCTCGTGCAGGAGCACCAGAAAGACCGAGTCCCCGATCCGGACCTCGTCGCCATGCTGGAGGGCGCGCTCCTTGACCGGGACCCCGTTCACGTAGGTTCCGTTATGACTCCCCAGGTCGGTGAGGGTGATGCTGTCTCCCCGTCTCTCGATGCAGCAGTGCCGGCGCGACACCCACATGCTGGCGAGGCAAATCTCGTTGCTCGAGTCCCTACCGACGTTGAGGCGCTCTTCCCCCAGAGGAATGACCGCGCCCTGCCGGGGCCCGGCGACGGCGGCGAGTTTGGGGTCCATGTGAGCCAAAATTATACCCAAATGGATAGCGCTTTCTATCCATTTGGATAGTCGGGGCGCTCAATCGCGCCCCGTCTCCTCCCGCGCAAGTTGCCGCCATTCGACCACAAATACACGTCCGACAATGGGTTTCACTCTTTGTACGGCTCGACAGGCGCCATCCGGCGCCGCTGGCATGTCGCTTGCGATACATCCGGGCAAGAGTAGCTAGATCGCAGAAGGGTGGGCAGCCTCCGGAGGTTGTCGTGTCTTGCTGGGGCTCTTTAACCTAACGAGTCGGGGGGGAGCGGGGGTCATGCGAAATCGAGATGCCGGAAGCGGGCGGGTGCTTGCAGGGGGGTCACGTTTCCGGTTGTTCGCACACTCGTCGGGGCAGGTGCGCGGCGTTCATCTCACCGCCGGCACCTGTCCCTACGAGGAAGATTGCGTGCGGTTCGCCGCGGCGGGCCGGACCGGTTGGTACGGCGCGAGCGCCATGGCCGCCGGGCCGAACGGAGACGGCGCGCACGGACCGTTCGTGCGCTCGACGATG
>DATFVU010000222.1:0-9162 GCA_035260145.1 Candidatus Polarisedimenticolia bacterium
GCTGTAGTAGGCGGCGCACATGCCGATGAGCAGGCCGACGATACCGCGGCTCAGGTGCAGGCCCCCTTCCTCGGCCGACTCCATGCCGCGCGCCAGGAAGACCGTTCCGCTGAGCAGGAAGTAGAGCGCCGCGAACAGCCACAGGTAGCGCGGCAGCGGGCGGCAGCGCAGGACGAGTGGAGGAAGAAGGTCGCTCGAGGCGGGAGGTGGCTCCGGCCCGCTCACGCCGGCTGCTTCAGGAGCTCGCGGCAGAGGGGCAGGACGCGCCGGATCGTCTCCTCGAGCCCGGCCGCCAGGATGGCGCCGGCGGCGTTGGTGTGGCCCCCGCCGCCGAATCGGGACGCGAGACGATTCACGTCGATCTCCCCCTTGCTCCGGAACGACAGCTTGGTCCGGTCGTCCTGAAGCCCCTTGAACAGGACCGCGAGCCGCACACCGTCGATCGACAGCAGATCGTTGACGATGTCGGAGGTGTCCTCCTGCTCGGCGCCGCAGCGCGCCACCTGGTCGCGGCTCAGGGAGATCCAGGCGAGCCGCCCTCCTTCTTCCTGCCGCAGATCGGCGGTGGCGACGCCGCGGAGCCTCAGGAGGGCCGCGCTGTTGCGCTCGAACACCTCCTCGTACACCCGCGGCGGCTCGACCCCCGCGGCCAGCATCTCGGCGGCCGCCTCGTGGCAGCGCGGAGAGGTCTTCGAGAAACGGAAGTAGCCGGTGTCGGTCACCAGCGACACGTAGGCCGCCTGCGCCGCGTTGCGATCGACCGTCCCTCCCATCGCCTTGATGATCTGGAACACCAGCTCGCCCGTGGCGCAGGCCTCCGGATCGACGATGCTGACCTTCCAAAACGGATCGGTGAGGTTGTGGTGGTCGATGCAGATGGTGACGGCGCGCGAGGCGCGCACCGAGGATTCGAGCGGTCCCATGCGGCTGGTCGCCGAGTTGTCCAGCATGAAGATCAGGTCGGCGCCGCGCAGGAACGCGTCGTGCCTCGCGGCGTCGAACTCCTCGACGGCCCCCTCGGCATCCAGGAACCGGTACTTCGCGGCCAGAGGCTCGGTGTTGATCACGCGCGCCTCGACGCCTCGGGCCTTGAGGTAGCCGAGCAGACAGAGCTCCGCCCCGATGCCGTCGCCGTCGGGCGTGACGTGCGTGATCAGGGCGGCGGCGCGCGCCCGATCGACGAGCGGCTTGATCCGCCCCGCGGCCTCTACGATCATGGCCCGGTCCTTCTCGGTCATTCCGCGTCTCCCCGCGGCGCGCGAATCGCGCCGTCCCTGTACGCCCTCGACAGGTCGACGTAGGCCCGGGCGTTCGCGTGGATCCTTTCGACCTCGTCGGGGCGCAGCGGCCGCACGACCCGTCCCGGGATGCCGAACACCAGCGACCCTTCGGGCACCCGCGTCCCCTCCGGAACCACCGCCCCCGCCCCGATCAGGCTGTTCCGGCCGATGTGGCAGCCGCTCAGGATCACCGCCTTCATGGCGATCAGCACGTCGTCCTCCAGAACCGAGGCGTGCACGATCGCCCCGTGGCCGAGCGTCACCCGGTCGCCGATCGTCGTCGGACGGCCGTGATCGACGTGCACCACGCAGGCGTCCTGGACGTTGCTCTCGGCGCCGATCGTGATCGGCTCCATGTCCCCCCGCAGCGTCGCGTTGAACCAGACGGAGGCGTTCCGCCCGATGGTCACCTCGCCGACGAGCGCGGCACCGGGGGCGATGAACGCCGTCGGATCGATCGTCAATCTCGTCGCACGGAAGCTCGGCACGGGCGCTCTCTCCTGGGGCACGACGGAACGGCAGCGGCGGCTCGGTGACCGCGTGGTCCGTGGCGGGATGAGCCGGGGAATATAGGCCAGGCGGGCTCTCAAGTCAAGAATTGCGGCGCGGCGCAGCCCGCCGCGGCTGGGGAGAGGCGATCCTACTCCGGGCAGGCCGAGGCGTCGTCGGCGGAGCCGCGCTCGGGTCGCGCCGGAGCGCAGGGGCGGCCCGGCGCCGCGGCGGCCACGCGGGGGGGCAAGGGGCCGCCCAGAAAAGAGTCGCGGACGATGCGGATCGGGTGAACGACCGGCAGCCCCGATCCCTGCTCGATCTGGATCTTGCACGTGCCGCAGCCCGTGGCGACGACGCCGACCCCGGTCTGCTCGATGCTCTCGAACAGCGGAGCGCCCATCCGCATCGACAGCGCGAAATTCTTCTCCTTCATGCCGAAGGTCCCGGCGATGCCGCAGCAATGGTCCTGCACGATCGGCACCACCTCCACTTCCGGCACCAGCGACAGCAGGCGCACAACCGCGTCGCCCAGGCCGCGCGCCTGCATGTGGCACGGGTTGTGATACGTGAGCCGCACCGGCACCGATCGGAGCCGGGCCCGGGTCTCCGGCTCCGCCTCGAGAATGTCGAGAACGTACTGGTGGATGTCGTGGATGTGGCGGGCCAGGACCTCGGACTGCGGCGTGCCCAGGAGGCGCGGATAGTCCTCGACCAGCGCCAGGCCGCAGGACGGCGCGCTGTAGACGACCTCGTAGCCGCGCCGCGTCAGGTCGAGAAGTGCGGCCACGTTGCGCTCGGCCGAGGCGCGCACATCGTCCAGATGACCGTACGTGATCGCGGCGATGCCGCAGCACTCCTGCGGCGGGATCGCCACGGTGCAGCCGAGCGCCTCGAGCAGCTCGACGGCCGCCCTTCCCTCGCCCTCGACGTCCTGGTACCCCCCGAAGCAGCCGTGGAAGTAGGCGACCCTGCGTCCCCCGGGGTCGACGGACGGAACGCGCGTCCGCAAAGGCGAGCGATCGAACGGCGCCATGTCGCGCCGCGAGGCCACGCCGGTCATCATGGCCATCAGCCGCCGCCCCGGACCGAAGCGCAGCGCCGCGTTCGCCAGAGGCGCGAGCATCGTGCCGACCCGGAGCATCGGGCCCGGGTTGGTCAGGACGCGTTCGGCGGTGTCCTTGCCGCGGGACCGGACGTACACCTCCTTGGCCATGACCGCCATCCCGGGGATGTCGATGGCCGTGGGGCACTCCGAGTGGCAGAGCTGGCAATTGACGCACAGATCCATGACCGACTTGAACGCGTCGGTCGCCAGGGCGCCCGGGTCGAGGCGTCCGGAGATCACGGCGCGCAGGAGGTTGGCCTTGGCGCGGGCGGTCGCCGCCTCGTCCTGGGTCGCGACGGCGACGGGGCAGTAGTTGCGGCAGGCGCCGCAGCCGTGGCACTTCTCGATCTCCTTCTGCCAGATCCCGTCGTCGATCGTCGTCGCGGTCGGAACGCGCCGGTAGGCCTCGCCGTACCTGAGGTCGTCGAGCAGCCCGCTGCGGCCGTCGTGCACGATGATCCCGGGATTCAGGATTCCCGTCGGATCGAACAGGCGCTTCACCTCCTGGAACGCCTCGACCAGCGGGCCGTAGGCGCGCCGCAGGTAGGGCGTGCGCAGGCGGCCGTCTCCGTGCTCGCCTGACAGCGACCCGCCCATGTCGATGACCAGATCGGTGAACTCCTCCGCCATCGTCTCCATGAGCGCCAGATCGCGCGGGTCCTTCTGATTCAGCATCGGATTGCAGTGCAGGTTGCAGTCGCCGGCGTGCCCGAAGATCGCCGCCTGCAGGCCGTGCCTGCGCAGGAGCTCGCGCAGGCGCCGGACGAACTCCGCCATCTGTTCCGGATGGACCGCGGCGTCTTCGATGAACCGGGTGTTGCGCCGCGTCCCCTCGCGCCGCGACAGGATCGGAGACGCCGCCTTGCGCACCGCCCAGATCCGGGCGGTGTCCTCCGGACGGGCGGCCCGACGGACGTCGGTCGCCAGGCCGAGCCGGCCGGTGAGGGCTGCCGCCAGGCGTCCCATCCTGTCCTGGACCTCCTTAATCTCGTCCCCCTCCAGCTCGACGATCAGGATTGCCTCCGTGGCGTCCGGAAGGGTCGCGCCGGTCTTCGGATCGGCCTCGCGCACCACCTGAACGAAGGTGCGGTCGAGCAGCTCGACCGCGGATGGATCGAAGCTCAGGATCTCCACCACCGCCGCCCCGGACTTCTCGAGGTCATCGAACAGGACGAGGGCGGTGGCCTTGCTCTTCGGAAGCGGTGCGATGCGCAGCGTCGCGTCGAGGATCAGGCCGAGCGTCCCCTCCGATCCCACCAGGACCTGCGCCAGATCGATCGGACCGGCCACCGCCTCGCGCAGGGCGTAGCCGGACGCGTTGCGGCGGGTCGAGGGCTGGTGGCGATCGATCGACTCGCGGTGGCGCCTTGTGATCTCATGAAGACCCGAGGCCAGGCGCGCCTGCGCCCCCGGCTTCCAGACGCCCTGGCCGGGAGGCGGCAGCGGCTCCGTGTCGATCACGGTGCCGTCCACAAGCGCCGCGCGCACCGACGCGGTGTTCTCCCGCGTCGCGCCGCGCTTGACGGTGTGCGAGCCCCCCGCGTTGTTCGCCAGCATCCCTCCGACGGTGCACCAGGCGGCCGAGGAGGGATCGGGGGCGAAGTGCATCCCGTGCCGTCTCAGGACACGGTTGAGCCGCGCCTGGACCACTCCGGGCTGCACGCGCACGGTGCCGTGCTTTGCGTCGATGTCCGCGATCCCCTGGAAGTGCTTGGAGAAGTCGAGGACGATCCCCCGGCCCAGCGTCTGCCCCGCCAGGCCCGACCCCCCTCCACGCGCCGTGATCGGGATGTGGTTCTGTCGCGCGTAGTCCAGGACGGCCAGGACGTCCCCCTCGTGACGCGCCACGACGGCGCCGAGAGGCATGATCTGGTAGATGCAGGCCGCGGTGCTGTAGAGCGTGCGGTGGATGGGGTCGAACAGGACCTCGCCTTCGACCCGGCGGCGCAGGTCGTCGGCGACCGCCGCGGCCTCCCGGTCGGGCCCCGGCCGTTCCTCGGCGAACTCAGGCATGGCGCCCCCCGGACGGTTTCGATGAGACGAGCCCGGCCACATGACGCAGCTCCGGCAGGATCAGGCGGGTCATCGCCAGGCGCACCGCTTTTTCGGATCCCGGCATGGAGAACAGCACCATCCCGCGATAGATCCCGGCCACGGCCCGGCTGAGCATCGCGGCGGATCCGATGCTGCGGTAGCTCAGGGCCCTGAAGATCTCGCCGAACCCGTCGAGACGCTTCTCGAGGAGGCCCGCGACCGCCTCGAAGGTCGAATCGCGGGAGCCGATACCGGTGCCGCCCGTCAGGAGGACGACGCGCGCCTCCGCTCTCTCGGCCAGCGCCTCGAGGTTCGCAACGATCAGGCGGGGCTCGTCTTTCAGGATGGTGGAGTCGACGACTGTGTGCCCCGCCCGTTCAAGGGCCCGGCGGATGAAGGCGCCGCTGGTATCGGTCGCGGGATCGCGGCTGTCCGAGATGGTGAGAATGGCGCAGGCGACCGTGGCCGGACCCTGCGAGCGGTGCTCCCGGTGACCCATCGTCCTCTCGAAGGCTCGACACCGGAAGGGCGGTCAGCCCGCGAGTCCCAGGAGGTAGCGGATCAGGGTGCGCACGCCGACCCCCGACCCGCCCTTCTTCATGTAGGCGTACTCCTTGTCGCCGAAGGCCGGGCCGGCGATGTCCAGGTGCGCCCATTTGAGTCCGTCCCGGACGAAATGACTCAGGAACAGCGCCGCGGTGATGGCGCCCCCCCAGCGGATGCCGGTGTTCTTGATGTCGGCGATGTCGCTCTTGATGTGCTCGGTGTATTCGGAATAGAGCGGCAGCTGCCACATCGCCTCCCCCGCCTTGTCGGCGGCGGCGAGGATGTCGTCCACCAGCTCCCGGCTGTTCGAGAGGACTCCAGCCGCCATCGGACCGAGCGCCACCACGCAGGCGCCCGTGAGTGTGGCCAGATCGATCGCCACCTCGAGATCCGGAAACGTCGAGGCGTACGACAGCGCGTCCGCCAGGACCAGCCGTCCCTCGGCGTCGGTGTTCCGTACCTCGACGGTCCTGCCGTTCATGATCTTCAGCACGTCGCCCGGGCGGATGGCGCCGCCGCCGGGCATGTTCTCGGCCATGCCCATCAGGCCGACCACCTCGCAGCGCGGCGCCAGCTCCGGCAGGACCCGCAGCGTCGCCAGGACCGCCGCGGACCCGGCCATGTCGCACTTCATCGTCTCCATGCCCTCGGACGTCTTGAGCGACAGTCCGCCCGAGTCGAAGGTCAGCCCCTTGCCGATGAGGGCCACCTTGCGGGCCGCCCGATCCTCCGGCTTGTAGTCGAGCCGAATGAGACACGGAGGATTCTTCGAGCCCATCCCGACGCCCAGAATGCCTCCCATGCCCATGCGGCGCAGCTCGTCCGGCTCGAACACCTTGATTCCGATCTTCGACTCCTCCGCCACCTGCCGCGCGATCTCCGCCATCTTCATGGGGAACAGGTCCCCGGCCGGCTCGTTCACCAGGTCGCGCGCGAAGTTCGTCGCGCTCGAGGTGGTCTCGCCAAAGGAGATCCCCTCCGTCACGTCGCGCAGGGGGGCGTCCCCCGCGGCCACCTGGATCTCCCGCAGATGCCTGCGTCCGGCGCGCGCCTCGGAGCGGTAGCGATCGAAACGATAGGTGCCGAGAAGCGCCCCTTCGGTCAAAGCGGCGGCCGCCTCGCGCGCCGGAAAGGGCACCGCCCCTGAGGTCAGGAGCGGCAGCGCGACGCTCGCGATCCCCAGACGGTCGCACTCGACCAGGGCGTCTCCCAGGTGGCGGCGGTAGCGATCGAGAGTCAGCTCAGCCTTGGCGCCGAGCCCGACGAGGAGATACCTCCGGCAGCGCAGTCCGTCCCCCGGCGGCGCGTGCCAGAGCATCTGCCGGCCCGCGCCCCCCTCGAAGCGGTCCTCCTTCGCCACCTCGACCAGGCGCTGCGCCAGGACCTTGTCGACCGGACCGGGGAGCGCCGGATCCCCCTTGAACTTGTAGACGATGCCGACGTCGGCCTGAACGGCCGCGAAGTCGCCCTTCTTCGCCTCGATGCGCGGCAAAGCGCTCACGCCCGGCCCCGCACGAACGACCGCACGCGCGGCACCAGGGCCTGCGCCGACAGTCCGACCTCGTCGAGGATCTGACTCATCGATCCATGCGTGACGAATCGATCCGGCAGGCCGATGTGGCGCAGCGTCCCGGCCTGCAGTTCAGACTCCTGAAGCCATTCGTACACGCCGTCGCCGAAGCCGCCGCGCAGCGTGTTCTCCTCCAGGGTCACCAGGATCGGATAGCGCGCCACCAATTCGCGGAGCAAGGCACCGTCGACCGGCTTCACGAATCGGCAGTTCACGACCGCCACGTCGATCCCCTCACGCAGAAGCTCCTCCCGCACCGTCTCCGCCGCCTCCACCATCGAGCCGACCGCCAGGAGGCAGGCGTCGCGCCCCTCGTGCAGGCTCTCCCAGGTGCCGATCGGAATCGCGCGGAAGGGGCGGTCCACGGTGAACCGGCGGCTGCTGCGCTTCGGATAGCGGATGGCGAACGGATGGACCTCCTGCTCCACCGCGGTCTTCAGGAGGTCGCACAGCTCGTCTCCGTCCTTGGGGGCGGCGATTACGAAGTTCGGCACGGCGCGCAGGTACGACAGGTCGAACACGCCGTGATGCGTCGGACCGTCGGCCCCCACGAGCCCGGCGCGGTCCAGGCAGAAGGTCACGGGAAGACACTGCACGCCGATGTCGTGGATGATCTGGTCGTAGGCCCGCTGCAGGAAGGTCGAGTAGATCGCCGCGACCGGACGCATGCCCGAGATCGCAAGGCCCCCCGCGAAGGTGACGCCGTACGCCTCCGCGATGCCGACGTCGAAGAAACGCGACGGGTATTTTTCACCGAACTTCACGAGGCCCGTGCCGTCGGCCATGGCCGCGGTGATGGCGACGATCCGGTTGTTCTCCGAGGCCAGCCGCGACAGTCCCTCGGCGAACACCTTGAGATAGTCGGGCGCCGCCGCCTTGCCCGAGGCCGCCATCGTCCCCGACGCCGGATCGAACGCGGTGACTCCGTGGTACACGCACGAGTTCGCCTCGGCATACGGCAGGCCCTTGCCCTTCTTGGTGATGACGTGCAGGAGCCGCGGTCCCTTCACCGCCTTCAGGTTCGACAGGACGGAGATCAACTCCGGAAGATTGTGCCCGTCGATCGGTCCGTAGTAGTGGAAGCCGAGGGCCTGGAATAGTCCACCCGGCACGACCACGTCCTTCAGCGATCGCTCCATCCGCCTCGCCAGCTCCCCCGCCGGCTCGCCGAGCGGCACCTTCTTGAGCATGTGCCGCACCTCTTCCTTGAGCCGGATGTAATGCTTGCTCGAGGTGATGGAGGTCAGGTACTTGGAGATCGCCCCGACGTTCGGCGAGATCGACATCTCGTTGTCGTTGAGGATCACCAGGATGTCGCGCCCGGAGTGCCCGGCGTTGTTGAGGCCCTCGTAGGCCAGCCCGCCGGTCATCGCGCCGTCGCCGGTCACCGTGACGACGTGATAGTCCTCCCCCGCCGTGTCGCGCGCCACCGCCATTCCCATCGCCGCGGCGATCGACGTGCTGGCGTGCGCCACCCCGAACGCGTCGTAGGGCGACTCGGCGGGGCTGACGAATCCGGACAGTCCCTTGTACTGCCGGATCGTCGGCAGCTGATCGCGCCGCCCGGTGATCACCTTGTGCCCGTAGGCCTGGTGTCCGACGTCCCAGACGATCTTGTCGCGGGGGGCCTCGAAGCAGTAGTGCAGGGCGATCGTCAGCTCCACGGCCCCGAGGCTCGGGGCCAGGTGGCCGCCCGTCTTCGACACCACCTCCACGACGTACTGCCGCAGCTCCGAGGCGAACTGCTCCAGCTCTTTCTGGCTCAGCCGCTTCACGTCGGAAGGGGAATTGACGAGAGGCAGGATCGCCGCGGCCTCCTGTCGGGCCACGCCCGCGGACCTGGCGCTCTCCTGCTTGCCGCCGCGTGCGGCCGGAACGCTCATCTTGTCGGTCAGGGCCTCAGACATCGCGCTCCTCGCATTGGGGTAGGTCGCCTGGGCGGGCACACGGCCGGTAATCATAGATCCCGCGGCGGGAGCGGTCAAGAACGGCCCGGTTTCACCTGGCGGACCGCGACGCGGAGCGGTGTGCTATAGTTCGCGGCCCGGCGGAGTGTCCGCTTGATTCCCCTCAAGGACGACAACCCCACACGCATCGTCCCGTTCGTGACGATCGGTCTGATCGCGGCCAATCTG
>DATFVU010000223.1:0-8861 GCA_035260145.1 Candidatus Polarisedimenticolia bacterium
CGCACCTGCTCTTCCGAAAGCTTGCGGAAGAAAAAGTCGCGCAGGTAGAGGTGCGTGAGGTGGTCGACGGTCGCCATCTGGAAGTTGCGCGCGTTTTCCAGCGCCACCGCCGCCTGCTGCGCGATGGTCGTGAACACCGAGAGATGATCGACGGTGTACGCTCCGGAGCGGGGGGTCTCCACGCAGAGGACGCCGATGGTCTCGCCGTTGAAGATGAGGGGCGTGGACATGATCGAGCGGATGTCCGCCGCCAGAATGACCGGGGCGCACGGTATCGACTCCCGATCGATCAGGAGATCGCGGACCAGCAGCGGGCGTTTCGACTCGACCACCCAGGCGGTGAACCCCTGGCCGAGCGCCCGCTCAGGGCGGGGCTGCACGACCCCGTCGCGCGCCACGTACTCCACGTACGACTCGTGCGGGATGCGGTGGAACAGGGACAGGAACAGGTGCGGAGCGTCGAGGATCCTCTGCACGTGCCGGCTGACCTGCGCAAAGACGACCTCGGGATCGAGGCTGGTGCTGATCTCGCGCCCGATCGTGTTCAGAATTCGCAGCTCCCGCGACCGGTCCTGCAACTGTTCGTTCGCCTCGCTCAACTGGTTGCGCGCCTGATTGAGCTTTTTCAGGAGCCCGCTCGCCAGAAGGATGGTCGTCGCCAGCGGCACGAAGCCCCAGATGCCGGCCGCGGCGTAGAGGAGCGCCAGGCCCAGAGTGAGGGGCATGGTGAACACCTCGAGCGACGGAAGGTAGCGCACGTAGGTGGAGAGAGTCGGCCACACCGGCTCTCCCTTCAGTCGCATCGCCGCCCCCATGATGGCCACGTTCGTCAGGTTGTACGCCACGAACAGCGCGATCACGTCTCCCACCGTCGCCCAGGTCAGCTCGCGAAAGTTCCAGTACGGCTGAAGCAGCACGGACAGGTATTGCCCGGCCACCGCGGTCGCGACCAGGCCTCCCGTGTTCAGGCTCAACACCTGGAGGAAGGGGTTCTGCAGGCGCGATTCGCGCGCACGCAACTGACAGCCGAGGACCGCGCCCCCGAAGGCGACCGCCAGGGGGAGCGGTTGCGGCAGCACGCACACGGCCGTCATCAGATAGGCCATGTCGAGCGAGATCGACAGGCTGGCGCGTGGGAAGATGGAGAAGCTGAAGTACCACGCGAATCCGATGAACAGGGAGAAAACGAGCACCGGGAGGATCTCCTCCCGGACCTGGTCGCGGGCGACGAAGACCTGCCACGCCACGACGCCGACCGCGCAGAGGCCGAGCAGATAGGCGTAGAGGCGGAAGCGCCGCTCTTTGCGGTCCTCCGCCTTCATCTGGTCGAGCTTGTTCCCTACCGCCAGGGTTCCCGCGACCGACACACCTTCCCCCTGAGGCTACAAAGTTACAAATCTAGGTACCGGCGGCGGCCAACGCAAGGAAGGCCCCCCTCGCGCCCATCCCCCCACGTTGACAGGCCTCGCCGTGATCCCTAAACTGCCGTGGATCCACGCGATGAAACACGACCGGGCGGCTTCCCGGGTCATGGACGGGAGCCTCCCACGCTTCCCGGAGGTCACGAATCACGATGACCGGCCGCGCTGTGCCGTCGTGACGGCCCGACGGCGCGAAACGCTCATGCTCAGCCTGCCGGCCGATCCGGCGCTGGCGCGGCTGGCGCGGCTCGTCAGCAGCCACTTTTTCCGGCAGAACGGCCTGACCGCCGCCGCCGCCCGCCGCGGCGCGCGGGCGGTCGAGAAACGCTGCCGGCCCATCCTGCGGGCGGCGGCGCGGGACGCACCACGCCGGGGACCCGCCCTGGTCCTCGTCCTCCGGCCGCAGAGCGCCATGCTCGAAGTCGTCGGCCGCGCCACCGGGCGGGCGGGCGCCTTCAGCCTGCGTCTGGCGCGGGGCGGAACGCCATCCTAGGAGTGTCCTAGTGCCGGACGCGCCCCCGGTCGGCCCCGCCGCCCACCCGCCCGCCGGGATCACTCTTGTTCTGGGGGCCGGCGGGGCCCGTGGCGTGGCGCACGCCGCGGTGCTGCGCGCCCTGCGCGCCGCCCGAATCCCGATCGATGCCATCGTCGGCTGCAGCGTCGGTGCGATCGTCGCCGCCATGCACGCCGCCGCCGGGATGGATGCGGACGAGATGATCCAGGCGTCGCGACGGCTTGGCCCGGCGTCGCTTTTGGCGTTCGCGCTGTCGCGCTGGAAGATCCCCGTCCTCTCGCGCACCGCCTCCCGGCACGCCGGCGCCATCCCCGGGTACCTCGAACGGCTCGAGAAGGCCTCCTTCGAGCGTCTGCACCATGGGGTGCGACGGCTGGGGATCCTGACCTTCGATCTGCGGACGCGTGAGGAGCTTTTCGTGCTGGGAGGCCCGGGCCTGCCCTCGGCGCTCCGCGTGTCCGACGCCGTGAAGGCGTCGGCGGCCATTCCCGCCCTGTTCCCCCCACTCAGGGCCCGAATAGGAGATCGGAAGCTGCTCCTGGCCGACGGCGGCTGGTACACCGCCGTCCCGGTCGAGCGGGCCTTCGCGCCTCCCTTGCTGTCGAGCCACGTGATCGCCGTCGATCTGTCGCTCATCATCTGCCTGCGCCAGGCGCGCTCCTCGTACTGGCACGCGCTTCAGGAGAGCTGCGGCTCTCGACTGGTCGTCCTGCGACCTCGGGTGAGGGGTTCCGGAACCCTGGTCTCGTGGCCATCCGACCCGTCCCGCCTGATCGCCGCGGGCGAGGAGGCGGTTGTGCAGGCTCTCCCCGCGCTCCGCTCGTGGCTCGGCTAACCCACGCCCCGCGCCGCTTTCCTTGACTCTCCCGGGACCACCTGTTAGCATGCGCTCCCTTCCACGGAGCCAGCCATGAGCGCGTTGGGGGTCATCGGCGGCAGCGGGCTGTACCAGATGGCCGGCCTGCAGAACCGGCGTGAGGAACGTCTGACGACCCCGTTCGGTGACCCGAGCGACGCCTACGTGCTGGGAACGATCGACGGCCGGGACATCGCGTTTCTGGCGAGGCATGGAGTCGGCCACAGGTTTCTGCCCTCGGAGATCAACTTTCGCGCCAACATTTACGGGTTCAAGCTCCTGGGTGTCCAACGGATCGTCTCCGTCAGCGCCGTCGGAAGCCTTCGCGAGGAGCTGCCCCCGCTCCACGTGGTCGTGCCGGACCAGTTCATCGACGGGACGCGGCAACGCGTGTCCACCTTCTTCGGTTCGGGGATCGTGGCGCATGTCTCGCTGGCCGATCCGATCTGTCCGGAGATGCGGGAGGCGCTCGTGGCTTCGTCTCGAACCTGCGGCGCCCAGGTTCACTCGGGCGGCACCTATGTGTGCATCGAGGGGCCGCAGTTCTCCACGCGCGCCGAATCGCACCTCTATCGGGCATCCAAGGCCGATGTCATCGGTATGACCAACGCGCAGGAGGTGAAGCTGGCGCGCGAGGCGGAGATCTGCTACGCCACGCTCGCCATGGTCACCGACTACGATTGCTGGCGGCCCGAGGGGGCCGCCGTCACCGTGCAGGAGGTGGTCGCCCGTCTCAACGACAACGCGGCGATGGCGCAATCGATCGTCGCGCACGTCCTGTCGCGGCTGCCGCAATCGCGTCGCTGCGATTGCGGTCGGGCTCTTCAGAACGCCATCCTCACCGAACCCTCCAAGATCCCGCGGGAGGCGCGCGACCGGCTGCGCCTCTTGATCGGAAAGTACCTGGACTGACGCATGCCGCTCCTGGTCGTGGGATCGATGGCGTTCGATTCCGTCAAGACCCCTTATGGCGAGGCCAGGGATGTCCTGGGAGGATCCGCCACCTACTGCGCGGTCGCCGCCTCCTACTTCACCGACGTGCGCGTGGTGGCGGTCGTGGGCGAAGACTTCGGTGAGGAGCCGATGCACTTGCTGCGCTCCCGCCACATCGACGTCTCGGGCATCCAGATCGCGAAGGGCCGGACCTTCCGCTGGTCCGGCGTCTACTCCGACGACCTGAACGAGCGCACCACACTTTCGACCGAGCTGAACGTGTTCGAATCGTTCCAGCCGGCCCTCCGCCCCGAGGACACCGCGTGTCCCAACCTGTTCCTGGGGAATATCGATCCGGATCTGCAAGCGAGCGTCCTGCGCAGGCTGCGTCCGCGGCTATCCGCCTGCGACACGATGAACTTCTGGATCGACGGAAAGAACGACGCCTTGAAGCGCCTCCTGGGGGAGGTGGACGGACTGATCATCAATGATTCCGAGGCGCGTCTTCTGGCCGGCGAGATGAACACCGTCGTGGCCGCCCGGCGTCTCCTGTCCCTCGGTCCGCGTTTCCTCGTGATCAAGAGGGGAGAGTACGGCGCGGCGCTGTTCTCGGAGGGCCACTACTTCGCCGTGCCGGCGTACCCGGTCGAGAGGCCGGTCGATCCGACGGGAGCGGGGGACAGCTTCGCGGGAGGTTTCATGGGGCAGCTGGCCCGGAGCGGAGACGCCAGCGGCCGGGGTCTGCGGGAAGCGATGATCTACGGCAGCGTGCTCGCGTCGTTCTGCGTCGAGGACTTCAGTCTCAGACGCCTGGGCTCGCTGACCCGGGACGAGATCGACCGGCGCGCCCTGGAGCTCCGCGACTTCGTCAGCGTCGACGGCCCGGCGCCCCGCCGTCCATGATCGACGCAGAGCGGCCCCCGGACCGTGGCGTGGTCCCGGGCCTGGCCGTCCTTCCGGCCATCCTGGCGCCCGCGGCGGTCCACCTGGCGCGTCTGGCTTCGGGACGCTTCCTCCTGCCGATCCTCGCCACGCTGGCCGTCTATCCGGTGATGGCCGCCCTGATTCTGCGCGGCCGTCGCGTGACGGCGGCGGTGGCGACGCTCCTGTGGGCCGCGTCCCTGTCGATGACGATCATCGCCGCCACGCGCAACGACGCCGAGTCGATGTCGAAGATCGTCCTGAACGGCGCTCAATATCGCGACGAATTGTTCGACTTCATTCGCGCGGGCGCGGGACGCGAGAGCGATCCGGCCCGATTCGTGCCGCAGCACATCCTGCACCTCGCGGCGTTCGGAGTCCTGGCCGCCGGCAGCGGCGGCCTGCTCGGGATCGCCCTGGGGGCGGTGCTCGTCGGCTACATGTCCTTCTATGTCGGATCCCTCGCCGCCGCCGGGAGCGCCCCGCTCACCGCTTATTGTCTCGGCTGGTCGCCCTGGGCGATTCTGCGCGTGGTCGGGTACGTGATCGCGGGCGTGGCGTTGTCCGAGCCGCTGTTGTCCGTCGCGCGCCGCCGGCGGGGCCTCTCCGTCCCGAGCCTGGCCACTCGTCGCTGGCTTCTCGTCGCCGGCGCCATTCTGGTGGCGGACCCGCTCCTCAAGGCCGCCCTGGCCCCCACCTGGGCGATTCTGCTTCGGCCCTGCCTTTCGCCGTGAACCCTCGACCGATCCTTGACACGTCGGTGGGGCGTCGCTACGATGCCCGTGGGTCGCGGTTTGCCGGAGGAATCGGCGCATGTCGGTGCGAATGGTCGAGGGAAACCTGGACGGAAAGGGGCTGCGGATCGCCCTGGTCGTGGCCCGCTTCAACGATTTCATCTCGCATCGCCTTCTGGAGGCGGCCCTCGACTGCCTGCGGCGCCACGGTGTTGTGGAGAAGGACATGACCGTCGCGCGGGTCCCGGGCGCCTTCGAGATTCCGGTCGCCGCACGCCGCCTCGCGCTGTCGCGCAAGTATGACGCCGTGGTGTGCATCGGCTGCGTGATCCGCGGTGAAACCTCACATTACCAGCAGGTCTGCGCCGAGGTGGCCCGCGGCATCGCGTCGGTCGCCCTGGAGGCCGGCCTGCCCGTCACCTTCGGGGTCCTGACGACGGAAAACCTGCATCAGGCCATCGAGCGGGCCGGGGCCAAGGGGGGAAACAAGGGCTGGGACGCCGCCCTGGCGGCCATCGAAATGGTGTCGCTCTTCCGGAGCCTCGAATAGACATGGGCGGACGACGCAAGGCCAGGGAATTCGCCCTGCAGATGCTGTACCAGTCGGAGGCATCCGGAACCCCGATGAGCGATGTCGCCGCGGCCTTCTGGGAGGACCGGGACACTCCGCCCGACGTGCGCCTGTTCGCGGAACGCCTGGCGACGGGAACGGCCTCGTCCGTCCTGTCGATCGACGCCATTCTGGCGGAGAGTCTGGAGAACTGGCGCCTCGAGCGGCTGGCGATCGTGGACCGGAACATCCTGCGTCTCGCGGTCTACGAGTTCCTGCACGAAAGCGACACCCCCCCCGTCGTGATCATCGATGAGGCGATCGAGGTGGCCAGGCGGTTCGGAGGGGAAGACTCCTGGCAGTTCACCAACGGCATCCTGGACGCGGTCCGCAAGAAGCTCGAGGCGGCCGGCGCCCTGCAGCGTTAGATCTCCCGCCCTCCATCTCGTTTCAAGAGTGTAATTCTTCCCGCGGGTGGCTCTATTCGTAATCCGGCCTAGATTTTACCCCGTGGTCTGCCCGGACCGCCGCGCCGCGATCCCGCTGCGGGCGGCCGGAGAGGCCGTGGTGCGTCGACGGGAGCGTCGAATGACGGATGACTACCCGGATCGGGAGCGGAGCCGGAGCGATTTCATCTCCGAGGCCGAGGGAATCCTCGAGGGCCTGACCGACGACCTGCGCGAGATGGAGGGGGCGTTCGCGGCCGGCCGCCCGCATCACGCGCTGGTCGATACGGTCTTTCGCCAGGTGCATTCTCTGAAGGGCTTCGCGGGTCTGCTCGGGTTCCCGCAGTTCGCGTCGCTGTCGCACGCGCTCGAGGATCTTCTATCCCGCCTCAGACTCGGCGGGCGTCTGAATGGGGAAGTCATCGACCTGCTGCACGACACGCTCGACGCGCTGCTCGCATCGCTGCGGGATCTGCGCTCCGGCGCCACGGCGACTCCCGCGCTCGAGAGTCTTCGCGATCGACTGGGCCGCGCCGCCGCGTCGATCGTTCCCGAGCCGGCCGAAGGGATCGACATCCCCGAAGGCATCGGCGGATCGCTCACCGAACAGGAGGAATCCCGCCTGCGCACCTGCATCGCCAGGGGATGCCGTCTATCCCTGGTCCGAATCCGCCCCCGGCTGGACAGCCTGGAGGAGCACCTCCGGGAGATGGCCAGGAGAATCGGTGCTGTCGGCGAGCTGATCAGCACGATCCCGGTGGTGGGAGAGGAGGGAGAGGCCGGGATCACATTCGATCTGCTGGTCGCCACGTCCCGGCGCCTGCCGGCATCCGAACTGCCGGGCGACATCGTCTCATCGGTCCGCGAGGTGGGGGCGCCGCGGCCGGACCATGCCACAGGGGAGCCGCCCGCCGCACCCGAGGCGCTCGACGCCGTGGGGGGGCCGTCCTTTTCCCTGCGCGTGCCCGTGCGCCGGCTCGACGACGTCCTGTCTCACGTGGAGGAGCTATCCACGGCCATCGCGTCGATGGAGCGGGGCGTGAGGACGGTCCTGGATCGCCACCCGGACGACCGTCTGGCGCGTGATCTGGGGCCGCGAATGCTGGCGGTGTCGAACCGACTGCGCGCCCTGCAGCGCAGCGCCATCGACGCTCGTCTGGTGCCGCTCGAGCAGGTGTTTCGGAAGGTCGGACGCATGGTGGCGCGCACCGCGCGCATCACCGGGAAGGAGGTCGACCTGCACACGCTCGGGGCCGACACCGAGCTCGACAAATCGGTGATGGACGGACTCACCTCTCCTCTCATGCACCTGGTGGCCAACGCTCTCGACCATGGAATCGAGGCGCCCGGGGAACGCGAGCGAGTCTCGAAGCCCCGGCGGGGTCGGGTCGTCCTGAGCGCCTTCCGCAAGGGACCCTCGGTCGTGATCGACGTCATCGACGACGGTCGCGGTATCGGCCGCGCCGCGGTCCGGGCCGCGGCGGAGGCGCGCGGTCTGGTGCCGCCCGGGAAGGAGATGACGGTCGACGAGACCCACGAGATGATCTTTCGACCGGGGTTCTCGACGGCCGAGACCGTCAGCGAGGTGTCCGGAAGGGGCGTCGGGATGGACATCGTGCGGCGCTCGATCAGGGAGCTCAAGGGAACCATCACGGTGCGCTCCGTCGAGGGCCAGGGGACCACGTTCAGCCTCACCGTGCCGACCAGCCTGTCGCTGGTGCCGTCCATCATCGTGCAATCGAGCGGTCAGCGCTTCGCGATCCCCCTGGCCTCCATCCGGGAGAACATCCGAATCGATGACGCGCGGGTGCGGGCCGCCGATGGCGGCGAGGTGTTCGAGCGCCCGCAGGGGCCCCTGCCGCTCGTGAGCCTCGATCGGCTCATGCGCAGAACCCTCGCCGTGGGGGAGGTCCCCGCCACGGTCAAGAGCCGCTACGCCCTGGTCACCGGCGAAGAGGGTCGCGCGGTCGGCATCGTCGTGGACGGGTTCGTCGGACGGCGGGAGGTCGTGGTCAAGCCGGTCGGGCGCCTCCTGCGGGATCTGCCCGGCGTTGCGGGGGCGGCCGATATCGGGGAGGCGACCGCCGTCCTGGTCCTCGATCCCGAGGCGCTGATCGCTGGAGGTCCGGACGCCCGTGTCGTCTCCTGAGGCTCCGGGAGCGCGCTCCGAGGTGCCCGGCCCGGAGGGGCTTCTGATGTTCCGTCTCGACGACCGCGAATTCGGGCTGCCGATAGCGCCCGTCGTCGAGATCGTGAGGCACCAGGGCGCGACGCCCGTGCCGCTGGCGGGTCCGGCGGTCGAGGGGATCGTCGGGCTGCGCGGACGGATGGTCACCATCGTCGACATCCGGCGGGGGATCGGAATGGCGCCGCGGCCGCGGGATTCGAAGGCTCAGGTGGTCGTCGTCGACTGGGCGGGGGAACGGTTCGGCCTCGTGGTGGACTCGGTGGTCCGCGTCACGAGACAGGGGGAGGGGGTCACGGTT
>DATFVU010000224.1:0-2902 GCA_035260145.1 Candidatus Polarisedimenticolia bacterium
ATGGCTGGCGGCTGGTCTTCGTCGATCTGGCCGCCTCTGTATTTGAGAGAACGAAGCCGGGAAGCGCCCTTCCGTCCATCGACCTCGATGACCCCGAGCTGGGGCGCGCCATCCTCGCCCAGGTGCGGAACGCCGAAGGCGAGTCGAGGCGTCTCGATCCCGCACCATCGTTCGTGCGCCGCTTGTTGCCGCGGCACGACGTCCCGGTCGCCGAGGTGAACGCGGCCGTCTTCTTCGGGGTCGTCGACGGCGTCAGGGTCGCCGAGACGCTGTTCCGCGAGGCTCTTCGGACCGCACCCGATAGCGCCGCCATTCACTACGATCTGGGACTCGTCCTGGAGCGGGCCGGCCGGGCTCAGGAGGCGCGCGGCGAGTTCGAGGCGTCGCTTGCAGGCGAGCCGTCGTTTTCCAGCGCCCGCGAAGCCCTGGCTCTCAATCGACTGAAGGCCGGCGACGCCAATCGGGCGCTCAAGGAGTGGGCGATCGTCGAACGGGGCTCCTCCCTGGCCATGCCTTCGCTCGTGGCGCGCGGATCGCTTCTCGCGGGACGCGGCCGGGTGGACGACGCGATCGAGGATTACCGACGCGCCGTTTCGCTCGCCCCGCGCGATCCGGGCCTGCGGTCGGACCTCGCCCTTCTGTACCACAGGAGGGGTCTCAAGGAGCAGGCGATGGAGGAGATCCGCCGCGCGCTGGACCTCGCCCCCCACGGCTGCGCGCCGCGTCTCGCGCTCGCAAGAATGAACGCGGCGGACGGCCGCCGCGAGGAAGCGGGGAAGATCCTGCGCGAGGCGCTCAGAGACGGGGGCGAGGGGTGCCCCGGAGCGGCGGAAGCGCTGCGCGAACTGGGCCCGCCGTCGAGCCCTCCCCCCTGAGCCGCCGCACGACCCGAACGACCGCAAGGTTTCGATTTCGTGATCGGCCGCGTCTCGCCCGCGCCGCCATCTGACGCCTGCTTCTTGACTTCGGAGCTTCGGCACATATTTTTGTACCGGTGGCGCCCCGCCGAGCTCAACGCGGCCGGCCGTCAGGGGAGACGAGAATGCACAAAGGACGGTTGTCGGTTCCGGCTCGGGCGGCTGCACTCCTTTTCGCGTGGGTTCTCGTCGTCGCGGTCCCGGTCATCGCCCAGGAGCCGAAGGGCGCTCCGCCGTCGGAGCCGGCCGTCGACACCCCCGCCGCGGGCGGTTCGCAGGCGGCGGAACCTTCGGCCGGGAGCGATCAGGATCAGCGCGGCAAGAAAAAGGGGAAGGGGCGCGCCCGCAGGCAGGGCGGTGTTCCGCTGCAGCCGGGGTCGACTCTCCCACCGACGAACTTGAAGAAAGTCGGCGACCACTGGACGCCCTACGATCCACCCGATCCGGAGTCGTTTCCTGCGGACGCCACGCTGCACATCATCGTCCCCGGGGATACCCTCTGGGACCTCGCCGACCTCGTGTTCGGCAACCCGTACCTCTGGCCGCAGATCTGGAACGAGAACCGATACATCGAAGACTCTCACTGGATCTACCCGGGAGATCCTCTCCTGCTTCCCGCCCGTCCCACCGTCGTGGGTGAGGTGGTCCCGCAGGGCCAGGAGGGAGCCCCGCCACAGGCGGCGGCGCCCGAGCCCGAAGAGACCGAACAGGGCGAAGAGGAGGAGCAGGTCGCCACGGCCCGCCCTCCGGCCAAGCCCGACACGGAGACGGCGCACGCGCCACGCCGCGTGCCGAAGATCGCTCCCCTGGCCGACGAGTATGACATCCGCTGCAGCGGATTCATCGCCCCCCGCGAGGAGAAGCCGGACTATTTCATCGCCAACCAGGAGGAAGAGTCGAAGATCGGCCTGACGGAAGGGGACATCGTCTACCTGAATCGCGGCGCGGCCAATGGGCACGTCGATCCGGGGACCGAGTACAGCGCGGTGGAGCGCGAAGGGGAAGTGCGTCACCCGATGACGCACAAGTTCCTCGGGTACTACTATCGCAGACTGGGATCCGTGAAGGTGCTGGCCGCCCAGGAGAGCACCGCGATCGCGACCATTTCGATGGCGTGCGACGAGATTCGGACCGGGCACGCCCTGGTGCCGCTGGTGGTCACTCTGCTGCCGGCGAAGCCCGCGCCTCCCTTCGACAAACTCATCGTGGTGCCTCCGGACAAGGAAACCGGATACGTTGTTCACGTGAAGGATAATCAGGAACGGGCGGGCACCGGACAGCTGGTCGACATCGACATGGGATACGACAATGGATTGAAACCGGGGGACTTCCTGACCGTTTTCCTGCCGAGCGAGCCGTACAACAAGTCCCCGAACGTCAAGTACAACTTCCAGTGGGAGAACCGCAGATTCCAGAACCCCCCGGTCTGGAAGGATCACGCCGACAATCTGCCCCCCGTCAAGGTCATCGGCCAGCTCGTCGTCGTGTTCACGGAGAAGAGAACCGCCACCGTCAAGATCCTCAACGCGCTGCGCGAGATCGAGATCGGGGACTCGGTCGTCGGTCAGTGAGCGGCAGGCGCGTCTTCCGCGAAGACCTGGGCTGAGAACGCCTCGACCGTCGCCCCCTTCGACCAGGCGTCGGAGGGCAGACCGGCTTTGCGACACGTCTCCTCCAGGAAGGTCCTGACGTCCCACCCCTGATCGATAGCGACCTGAGGTAAAAGGAGACCGCGCCGCCGTCCCTGGGTCACCAGGAGCCCGTGGACGCCGATCCGGATCCCTGTCGGATCCGGCAGGTGGAAGGGAGGGTCGAGCGCGGAGATCTCGATCGTCACCGCCCCGAGGTCGGCGGGATCCAGCGCGTCGAATCGCGGGTCTTCCGTCGCGGCGGCCGCGGCGCACGCCGTGACCGTCTCGGCCAGGGGGCGCTCCGCCTGGATCATGCCGACGCAGCCGCGGAGCTTGCCGCCGAGGTGCAGGCTC